>JBAYWA010000001.1:0-27353 GCA_041674325.1 Melioribacteraceae bacterium
AGAATCTCAAAGGGACTATTTCCGGAAGAGTAATTGATGAGGTTTCAAACGAGCCTATACCGGGTGTTAATATTATTGTGATGGATTCTGAAAAGGGTGCCGCAACAGACCTGGACGGCGAATTTAAGATATCCAATCTGGAAGCGGGCAATTATCAGCTGCGCATTTCAGCTCTCGGTTACAGCACAATTATCAAATCCGATATAATAGTAAACAATGCAAAACCGACTGTTTTATTGATCAAAATGGTAGGCACATTGATTGAATTGGAAGGAGTGACTGTAAGATCCGGATATTTTGAGATGGATCCAAGTGAAATTGGGAGCGTTGCCAATCTGAGTTATGAGGAAATTCGGCGTTCTCCGGGCGGCTTTGAGGATGTTGTCCGCGCCCTTTCTGTTTTACCGGGTGTGGCGCAGGCAAGCGCGGGAAGAAACGATCTGGTTGTGCGGGGAGGCGCCCCTTCGGAAAACCTTTATATAGTCGATGGTTTTATTGTCCCGAATATAAATCATTTCGGAACCCAGGGAGCAACCGGCGGACCGCTCAGTTTTATCAATCTTGATTTTGTGAGGGAGACAAGTTTTTCCAGCGGAGGATTCTCTTCTCACTACGGAGATAAACTATCATCAGTGCTTACAATCGATTTAAGGGAGGGAAGAAGTGACACTTTCGGCGGAAAAGGAACTATCTCAGCTTCGCAATTCGGACTGAATCTGGAGGGCCCGATTGGGCAGAAAGGTAATTTTATATTCTCTCTGAGGCGGAGCTATCTTGATTTTATTTTCAACGCGGCCGGATTTAATTTCGTACCCGAATATTATGATGCGATGATTAAATTCAATTACGATATTGATTCTAAAAACAGGCTCTCGTATCTCTTCATTGGCGCTTTTGATAAAGTGAAATTCAACAACAATAACTCAGATGATCTGTATGAAAATTCAAGAATACTCGGATCCGATCAGAATACATACATAACCGGACTCTCATACCGGAAACTTTTTGATAAGGGGTATTTCAACTTATCGTTGAGCCGGAATTTTACCGATTATGATTCTTCGCAGCGCGATACGCTTTTTAATCCGATATTTTTGAATAAATCGCGGGAAGGCGAGAACGAATTGAAAGGGGATCTGATTTATAAAATCTCATCTGAATCCGAATTGAATTTAGGTCTCTCCGCTAAGCTGATAAAATTTTCCGCCGACATTAAGCTTCCGAATTTTACGACGAGCTTCGGTGAAAAGCTTAATATCACATCGCTCAATTCCGGGAGAAATTTTACAAAATTCGGATTTTATACACAGTATATAAATACAATGTTCGAGAGACTGAGAGTGAGTCTGGGAATCAGGGGAGATTACTTCAGCGGTATTAATACAGAATTATATTTTAGTCCGAGATTCTCATCTTCATTTATGCTCACTGAAATTTCCTCAGTTAATTTTAGCGCGGGCATTTATCATCAGAATCCCTCATATATTTGGCTCATTGCCGATGATGCGAATAAAAATCTGAAAGCCGTCCGGGTAAATCAATTTGTTCTCGGATATGAAAGAATGCTGCAGGATGATCTGCGCGTTAAGGTTGAAGGCTTCTACAAAAAATATGAAGATTATCCCGCCAGTATGTTGCGTCCATATATTGTTCTGGCAAATACCGGAGCCGGTTACGGAGGCGGGGACGACAATTTCTCGGCATTCGGCCTCGAACCGCTGGCCAGCGCTGGAAAGGGGGAGGTTCACGGAATCGAATTTTCACTCCAAAAAAAATCATCGGACATTCCAAGCTATGGAATTGTGAGTGTTACATGGAGCGAGTCGGTCTTTGCCGGATTGGACGGTGTTGAAAGGCCCGGCAGTTACAGTCAAAACTGGATTCTGAATTTAACCGGGGGATATATTTTTAACAAAAAGTGGGAAGCTTCGTTCAAATTCAGATTTGCTACGGGCAATCCATATACTCAATTCAACACTGACGGGACTCAGAGTGTTATAAATTACAATATGTCGAGATTCGATTCCAATCATTCACTGGATGTAAGAGTAGACCGCCGATGGGATTTTGACGGATGGGCAATGATTACGTATATCGATATTCAGAATATTTATAACCAAAAAAATACTTATACAATCCGCTGGGACTACAGAAAAGGAAGAGTAGCAGATCAGTCTTCAATAGGGCTGCTTCCGTCTATCGGAGTAAGTGTGGAATTTTAAATCGCCTCTTCTTTTCCGGACCGGGTGGGGATTCCCAGATCATCCATTTTCCGGTAGAGTGAAGAGAGGCCTATTTCCAGCGCTTTGGCGGCCTCGTCTTTATTGTAATCAAATTTTCTGATGGTCTTCAGAATATGCTCCTTTTCAAAATCCTTTATAGCATCCTTAAGCGCGTCGGGATAGCCTTCCTGAATATTACCTCCTTTTATATGCTCGGCGAGGTCCGCAACTGTTATGGTTTCATTTGAAGCGAAGATTATCGCCCTCTCAATTACATTTTCCAATTCGCGAACACCGCCTCTCCAATCATGCGCTAAAAGTATTTTCATAGTTGCGTTATCAATACCAATTATCCTCTTACCCATCTCCTTACTGAACTTCTCAATGAAATGGCTGACGAGGAGCGGGATGTCTTCCGACCGTTCATTTAAAGACGGGAGTTTTATCTCTATCACATTAAGCCGGTAATAAAGGTCCTCTCTGAATTCGTTGTCTTCGTCTTTTCAAACAAATCCTGATTTGTAGCCGCTATAATTCTCACATCCGTGGTGACGGATTTAATGCCTCCGACCGGAATGAACTCGCGGTCTTCTATTGCTCTAAGAAGCTTAACCTGAAGGTTAAGGGGCAGTTCCCCGATCTCATCAAGAAAAAGTGTGCCGCCGTCGGCGACTTTGAATAGACCGGTTTTATCTTCTGTTGCTCCCGTAAACGATCCTTTCTTATGACCGAACAATTCACTCTCAATCAGATTTTCCGAGATGGCCCCGCAGTTTATTGGCAGAAATATTTTTTCTTTTCTGCCGCTGTTTTTGTGGATAGCTTTTGCGACCAGTTCCTTTCCGGTACCGCTTTTCCCAAAAATTAAAACATTACTGTTAGTAGGGGCAACCTGAGAGATAATGTCGAAAACTTTTTTCATCGGCTGGCTCTTCCCGATAAGATTAGTAAATCCGGTATCGGAAGAGATTCTTTGTCTTAAAGATTTGTTCTCGGCTGCGAGCGTTTTATAGTCGATCAGTCTTTTTACTCTTATAATTACATCCTCAAATTCAACGGGCTTAATAAGATAATCATAAGCTCCGCAGCGCAGCGCGTCGATTGCAGTTTTTACGGAGGCAAATGCTGTCATTATGATAAAAAAAGTTTCCGGTGAAATTTTGGAGGAGGACTCGAGAAGCTGCATGCCGTCCAGTTTTGGCATTTTAATATCTGAAATCACAACATCATAAGAATTTTCCTGAATCTTTAACAAGGCCTCTTCGCCGTCTCCGGCTGTATCGGTAATGAAGCCCTCTTCGGCCAGAACCATTTTGAGGGAATCGCGGATCGGTTTCTCATCGTCGACTATAAGAATTTTTGAGGGCATTTTAACTCCAACCTAATTTTCAATTATCGGAAGACTTATTCTGAAGGAACTTCCTTCATTCAGTTTACTTGCTACTTTTATTTCGCCGTTAAATCTTTTGATGATTCCATAGCTGACAGAAAGTCCCAATCCGGTTCCTTTTCCAACTTCCTTTGTAGTGAAAAACGGATCAAAAATCTTTTCGGTTGTCTGTTCATCCATTCCGCAGCCGTCGTCCGATATCTCAACATAGATATTTTTTTTATCGAACTCGGATTTAAGAAAAATTGTTCCGTTCCCCTCGATAGCGTCAAGGGCGTTTATCAGTATGTTTATGAAAACCTGAAGAAGCTGGTCGGCTGCAACGCTCACATTCGGCAGGTAATTTTTCAAATCGGTTTCAAATTTCACTTTACGGATTCTCTTATCATACTTTACAATGCCGAGCGCCGTTCTAATTACATCGGTTACATCCTGAATTGCAGTTTCATAGCTGGGCGGACGGGAAAAATCAACAAGCTCCCGCACAATTTTAGTTATACGGTCTATATTCTCTTTGATGTTGACCAGCTGCTCGCTCATAAAGCTGTCCTGGCTTCGCCTCTGAAGAATCTGCACCAGAGAAGAAATTGAAGTAAGGGGATTGCCTATTTCGTGCGCCACTCCCGCCGCGAGCTGTCCTATAACAGCCAGTTTTTCCGACTGATCTATCTGTGCCTGCAGACGTTTGAATTCTGTATAGTCTTTAATAATAATTGAACGTCCGGCGTATTCGCCATTGCTGCTTGGCAGGCGAGAGACGCTAAGGCGTACTGTTATAAGCTCGCCGTTCTTCTTTTTCCGTTGAGTTTCCACGATACTCTTATAACCGATTGCTTTTGCCTCCTGGATGATCTGAGCCAGCTCTTTCAGGTACTCTTCTCCGTCGGGGATTAGCAGGGTTGAAGATTTTCCTAGTACCTCTTCTTCCGTATATCCGAATATTTTTTCCGCCCCTTTGTTCCAGGTTATGAATTTTTCATTCTGATCAACCATCATAATCGCTTGATCTGAGGAATGGAGAATACTTTTTAGGTACTGTTGATTGAGTTCCAGCTTTGATGCAAGGCGGTCTCTGTCCAACGCTAACTCCTTCATCTTGGTATCCTGATGGAGAACGCCGTAGCGGGCGTAGATCTGTTCTATCAATTCGTCAAAAAAACCGAGGAGTATTACGGGATCCGTATTGCTCATCGCATCAATTTCGATAAAATTGAGAACTGCAAACCGGCCGTGACTGAATAGCTGGCTTACCTCAAGGAGGTTCAAATTTGCACCGGAAAAAAGTGTATATGTGTCAATTAAATATTGGTCCGCCGATTTGTAATCACTCGTCTCTATCACATCAATGAATGAATTGAGGCTGCTCTCTACAAAAGTGCGAATTTGGGGTTCGGAAAGCTTTCCTGTAAAAATCGGAATCAGCTTGGCGCTCCAACTTTCGCTTATCGCATTGAAATATCTTGTTAGAAGTTCTATCAGTAATTTTTTCATAAATTCAAGGGCAATTCCGTATGAATGGTTCTCCCACTTAGTAATGCGAAAAATAAAGAAAGATGCTTTAGAATGAAAGCCGGCTGGACCTATTGCTAATACATTCTACCATACTGGAACTGAAAAATTCTATCAATGTATAAGATTCAGTTTCGTTATCTTTGACTAAACAGTGGAAAATCACAATGGAAAAAAGAGCTCTGACCTTAATAATAGTTTTTTTTGTTTCTTCGTTGATAATCGCATCAGATGAAATAATAGTCAAGTCCTCCCCCTCAAACGTCAAAGTTTTTCTCAGAGGCGCGCAGCTGCACCACTCTTCAAAAGTCAAACTGGAAAAGGGAATGAATGAAATTGTCTTTACCGGACTTGCCTCAAATATAGACCGCAACAGCATCAGCTTTTCAACTAAAGGGGAAGCCGTAATTATTTCAGTCACACAACGGTTCGATTTTCTGCGTGCAAAGGAAAAAAGTCCACAGATAAAAATTTTGGAGGACTCGCTGGAGTCTCAAGTCAGATTGCTCACATTCAGCCAGAATGAAACTGAGGCACTAAAAGCAGAGATTGAATTAATACTGGCGAATAAAATTCTCGGGAATGAAAAGACCGGAGTATCGGTTCCGGATCTTCAAAAAATGGGTGAATATTACCGTAAACGGCTGACGGAAATAAAGAGTAAAATGTACGACCTTTCGTTAAACACGCAAAAGTACCAGAAAAATGTTGAGCGGATTCAGAATCAATTGAAAGAATTGAATAATAAACTTAATGTTCCAGTAAATGAAATTGTTGCTACTGTATCGGCTAAATCAGCGGAAATTCTGGAAGCTGATCTATCATATCTGATTTACGATGCCGGATGGCTGCCGGCTTACGATTTAAGAGCAGAGAATGTATCATCACCGGTATCATTAAGTTATAAAGCCGAAGTCTGGCAGAACAGCGGATTTGACTGGGATGATACGAAGATAATTCTCTCAACAAGAAATCCTGCTTCAAATAATAATAAGCCTGAAATTAATACCTGGTTCTTGGATTTTGAACGGGCTCAGTTATATAAAGAGTTTAAATTGGGCGCTCAAAGAGGAGGGGCGGATAATGTAATGCAGGCAGTATCGGAAGTGGCGGCCTCTCCTAAAACTGAAACGATGGCCGATTTTTTCGATGTTCTTGAGACTCAGCTTTCATATGAGTTTACTCCTACAATTATTTATTCAATCCCGTCGGATAATAAGCCCCACACAATTTCGCTAAGGGAATTACTTATTCCGGCAAAATATGAATATTACAGCGCCCCTAAGCTTGATGATAACGCATTCCTTGTAGCGAAGCTGACAGATTGGAAAAACTATAATTTGCTTCCGGGAGAAGCTAATATCTATTTTGAAAATTCTTATGTTGGACAGACGCGCATCGATCCCGAAACAACTCTTGACACTCTTGTTTTTTCAATGGGACGCGATCAGAATATTTCAGCTTCCCGGGAAGTGCTGAAGGATTTTTCGGAAGATAAATTTCTGAGCAGCAATGTAGAACGGACATTTGCCTTCGAGATCAGAATTAAAAATAATAAAAAGGGGACGGTCAAAATTTTAACTGTGGATCAGATTCCCGTTTCGAAAAATGAAGATATAGTTGTTGAACTGGTTGATTCCTCCGGAGCGGCCTATGATCCAGGTTCTGGCAAAGTAAGCTGGAACATCGAAGTTGAGGGGGGAAAGTCGGTCGTGAAGAAATTAGTCTATTCAGTAAAATATCCGAAAGACAAAAAGATTCAGGGATTGTGAAGGTTTTGGCTTTTTACTCGCTGGCTCGGTAATTCGAGCCAGCGTTTTGAGTAAACCGGGAGAAAATCAAATCACGAAGATAGGTAGTACTCAGGCGGTAATATTAGGTTTGATTTTTCTGAGTTTGTCTATGCTTTGATATTCACTGCCGTAGACTTTTTTCACTCCATCTCCCAGCGCTTTTTCAAGGTCGCGAATATCCTGAACAAGTTTTAGCATTCCGTTCACCTCAACTGAAGCGGCCTGATCGGTTCCCCACATCGCGCGGTCTAGTGTAATATGCCTCTCAACAAAGGCGGCGCCCAGTGCGACCGCGCCGAGTGTCGGGGCTAAGCCGGTTTCATGTCCGGAATAACCGATAGGCACTTCCTGGAATTTTTCTTTGTACGTTTTTATCACATTCAGATTTAACTCCTCCAGAGCGCATGGATAATTTGAAGTAGTCTGGGCGATCATCAAATTATCTGTGCTCAAAATTTCCACAGCTTCTTCAATCTCATCTATTGCGGACATGCCCGTGGAGAGAATTACGGGTCTTCCTGTGGCTTTAATTTTTCTGAGAAGCTTGTGGTCAGTCAGACAGGCAGAAGCGATTTTATGCATAACTGGTTTGAATTTTTCCATAAAGTTCAACGCCTCTTCATCCCAGGGAGAAGCAAACCAATCAATCCCTTTCTGCCTGCAATATCCATCAATCTCCAGATATTCTTCGAATCCGAATTCAACTTTATGGCGGTATTCGAGATACGTTATTCTTCCCCAGGGAGTTTCTCTTTCGATATTCCATTGATCTTTAGGCACGCACAATTCGGGTGTTCGCTTTTGAAATTTAACAGCGTTGCAGCCGGCGAAGACGGCTCCGTCGATCAATTTTTTCGCGAGTTCCAGCGATCCGTTATGATTTATCCCGATTTCGGCGATAATATAAACGGGTTCTCCGTCTCCGATCCATCTATTTCCGACTTTAACTTTGCTAATTTTCATCTGCCCCTTTTATTAATTGTTTTTGCCTCGATAATTAATTCAGCCAGATCTCTGAAGGCCCCGCAACCGCCGTTACTTTCTACAACCACATCAACGATGTTTTTGGCAAACTTTGTAGCATCATTTGGACAAGCTGAGAGACCAACACGCTTCAATATTTCCAGATCGTTTGTATCGTCACCGATAAATGCTATCTCCCCGGCACTCAGATTTTTTCTGTTGATAATATCCTCTAGTGTCTTTTCCTTTTCATAAACTCCCATGTGCAGTTCATCAATATTTAACTTTTGAGCTCTTGATTTGACTATCAGGGTATTCTCACGGGTAATAATTCCGGTTTCAACCCCAACAAGTTTTTTCAGGCGTTCAACACCCATCCCGTCTCTTATAGAATACCGCTTCATCAATTCACCCTTTTCGGAATAATAAACGCCGGTGTCCGTTAGAACGCCATCGACATCCGTTAAAAGCAATTTAATTTTAGAAGCGCGCTTAAGAAGCTGGCTCCTTGTCAATTTTTTTTTCATACTCATTCTATTCTTAAAGGTTCTTAAATCAATTTATCTTTTTTTATACTTTTTCCCTAATTACCCAAAATATTACCAGCAGGTCCAGCCGCCATCGACAACAAGGTTTGCCCCGGTCATATAAATTGACGCGTCGCTGGCAAGGAAAATCAATGCTCCTCTATAATCCGAAGGATTTGCCATTCTTCCAAGCGGAGTTTTAGTCGAATATTTTTCAACGAAAAATTCATCCTGATTATTAAACACGCCGCCGGGTGTAAGAGTGTTAACGCGCACTCCATCCTTTCCCCAGTATGCAGCCAGATATTTAGTGAACATAATCACGGCCCCTTTTGTGGCGGAGTAAGCAGGCGGCTTATAAAAAGACTGTGATCCGTCCTCTTTGATATATAACGATTGGTCCGGCGCTGTTAAACCGTATGTAGACGCTATGTTTATTATACTACCCGATCTTTGTTTTGCCATCTCAGTCCCTATAATCTGTGATGCTAAAAAAACGCCGGTCAGATTCACATCAACAGATTTTTGCCACAATTCAAGAGGATAATTTTCAAATTTTGACTGTTCGCTTGCGGCTTTTGGATCTTCGAACATATCATTAATTGCGGCATTGTTCACAAGGATATCAATTTGTCCGAACTTCCTGATTATTGTATCTTTTAAAATTTTGACCGATTCCGGTTTAGTCACATCAAGCGCGGCGCCGAGTGATTCTGTTGCAAGGGTTCCGGCAAAATTCACGCATCCGCTTTCGTCAATATCGGCCACTACGACATTCGCCCCTGCCTCACTTAGAGCACGGCAATGTTCCCGGCCTATCAAGCCGAGAGCTCCTGTAACGACCGCTGTTTTATTCTCCAGATTAAAAATATTCATTCAGATCTCAAATTTATTTTTTTACCGGTTTCATATTGAAATTATCCACTTTTCTAAACACTGGCAGCACAGGTTTTCCCAGAAGCATTTCCTTTAAATTATTTTTTTTGACCGCGTTTTTAAGGAACACAAGTGATTCTTCCAGCGCCTGGAGAGTGTAATTTACATCTGCATCGCTATGGGAAAAAGAAAGATTATGAAATCCCTGCCACAAAACGCCACGTTTTATCATCTCCTGCTGCATCAGAGATTTCTGAATAAGGGGATCTCCCGCTTTTTCATCGAATGTAGCCATTGACCGCCAATTGTATCCGACAGCCTTCGTGTAATCCATTCCCAAATTCTGAGCTATTGTATTATATCCTTCCTTCAATTTTTTTCCCTGGTCGCTGAGATATTGAGGAACGTTTTTATCCCGCAGCTCCTCTATAGTTGCTTTCGTTGCCGCCAGAGAGAGTGCCTCGCCTCCGAACGTTGTATAAAAAAAGATATCATCATCAGCAAGATCCATAATTGATCTTTTACCTGTCAGAATAGAGATGGGCATTCCGTTGGCGACTGCTTTTGAGAAGGTTGCCAGATCCGGGGTAATTCCGAAATACTCCTGAGCCCCGCCGAGCGCCATTCTGAAACCCGTCCACATTTCATCGAATATAAGCACAATACTTTTTTCTTTACAGAGATCTGCCAGCTTATGCAGAAAATTATCTTTCGGCTCAGCAAATACAACTGGTTCCAGTATAATTGCCGCCACATCATCGTCAATCGATTTTCTTACAGAGTCGATGTCATTGTAATTAAAAGTATATGATATTGCCTGTACAGCTTCGGGTATTCCATGATTACGGGCGGTTACAGCTATGTACCAATCGTGCCATCCGTGGTAGCCGCAGCATAGAATTTTATTCTTCCCTGTATGAGCGCGTGCAAGACGGACTGCGGCACTTGTTGCATCAGCACCGGTTTTGCTGTACCGGACGGCTTCAGCATTCGGCACGACTTCCCTAATTAATTCCGCAACTTCCACTTCAAGCGGGTGCATCATCGAAAAAGTAATTCCGTCTTTCAATTGTTCTTTTATCGCCGTGTCAATTTTGGGATAGGCATAGCCAAGTGAAAGGGGACCAACGCCCATCATGTAATCGATATATTCATTGCCGTCAACATCCCACACATGAGACCCGCTGCCCCGCACTAAATATTTGGGAGCTATCCCGTTCACCCACTGACCGGGTCCCTTTGCAAGGGTTTGGGTGACTGATGGTATTAATCCAAGCGCGCGATTGTATAATTCGTCGGATTTAGAAATATCAGGATAATTATTTTGAAGTGAAATTTTGTTCGGCATAGTACCTCATAAATCAAACCGTCAGTTTTTGGAAAAAGTTCAGTCAACTTATCAAGATTAAGTGCAAAGTTATGTGATCTCTTCCACACAATAATGATATTACTAAACTAATAGCTAATCTCTAGAAGCTAATCGCTTAAAAATTTTGCCAGCAATTCTATCAGCTGTAAATCCCTCATACTCTAAAACATCATTCAGCAAACCCGGCCTGAACCACTTGTTCATCAAAGCGAAAGGGAGAACATCCGCGGTTTTTTTGTTCCTCAGAAGCACTTCGGCAAGTATGGAATAGAGGCCGCCGGTAACAAAATGATCTTCCAGTGTAACGATCAATCTGCATTCTTCTGCCGCTCTCAGGATTGCGGCTTCGTCCACCGGTTTCGGTGTTCTAATATTAATCAGCCGTACCGATACCCCTTTTGATTCAAGTATCTCTTTTGCCTTGAATGCCTCTCCAAATAAAAAACCGTAAACCAGAATTGCTACATCATTCCCGCCTCCAAAAACTTCTGCTTTTCCGATCTCAAAGCTGTTATGTTCCACTAAGTTTTTTGTATTGTTATACCGGATATAGAATGGGGAAGGGCTTGTAAAAACTGCTTTCAGGCCTTTCAGCATATCGTCCTCGTCCGCGGGGCAGAATAGATTTACGTTTGGAATTCCTCTCATGATTGAGACATCCTCGATTGCCTGGTGTGTTGGTCCGTTGCCGTCCGATAAAAATCCCGGTACCGCCCCTACAATTTTAACCGGAAGATTGGCAATTCCCACGTCGGTACGGATAAATTCGAATGCTCGCATCGTTAAAAATGTAGCAAGGGCATGAACAATCGGCGTCCTGCCGCGTAATGCCAATCCGGCAGCCATTCCTATCATTGTCTGTTCGGTAATGCCCGTATCTATAAAATTATTTTTGATCAGAGGGGGAAGATTTCTGAAAGCTGCCCTGTTCTCCGAAGTCATTATTATATAACGGTCATCATTATTTATAAGATCGAGTACAATATCTGCATATGTCATTATCATCTCGCAACAATGGTTTCTGAAGTTAACTTGGTTTTTTTTGCGCCGTGCAATTCTTTGAGGAGCTGCTCAATCTCTTCCTGCTTGAAATTTACGAACCAGCGGTCTGCCCGTTTTTCTATGCTTGGCAATCCCTTGCCTCTAACCGTCTCGGCAATTACTACGGACACCTTACCTTTTTCGAATGGAAATTTTTTGAATGTCTCCTCCATCTTCTCAAAATTATGGCCGTTTACTTTTCTGACTCTGCATCCGAAAGCTTCAAATTTTTTGTTTAGCGGTTTGAGAGGAATTAAATCTTCAGTCTGCATATTAGCCTGAAACTGATTCCTGTCAACTACTATTAGCAAATTATCAAGATGATATGCAGATGCAACAAGAAGCGCTTCCCACATTGATCCTTCGTTAAGCTCTCCGTCTCCAACCACAACTACAACTCTGTTCTTTTGTTTGCGAAGTTTGCAGTCGATAGCAACTCCCATCGCGACTGAAAGATTGTGGCCGAGCGAACCGGAATGAAATTCTATGCCGGGAATGTTTCTGTTAGGATGCCAGTAGATGAAATCATTTGTGCTCAGATGATTTTTCAGCCTTTCTTTTTCAAGCAGACCAATTTCTACATATGTGCCGTAGAGAGCCGGTACATCGTGTCCTTTCGAGAGGAAAAAGTAGTCCCTCTTGGGATCACTGAGATTTTCTTTGGATACTTTCAGAAATTCCTTATAGAGGTAAACTATCAGATCGGCACAGGAGAGGGATGCGCCGATAAAACAGCCGCCACGCCCGCTCATTCCGATAATATGTTCTCGGACTCTTAGCGCCGTTTCCTGTAATTCGAGTAATTTTTTTTTATTCATTTTAAGTTCAATTTGTTTTTGTATTCGTCAATGTGATTAAGTTCATTAAGATGATTTTCGTACCAGTATTTACCTAGATATTTTCTGTTGATTGAGGCAATTTCCGGTTTTCGTACAAGTAAATCTAATATATCGTTAAGACTAAAAGTAGGATTCCCGGGATAAAGTTCTTCATAAATATTTTTTATTAGCCGGTAATCCTCCTCATAATCGATTGTCCACCGATGGGAGGCTGAAAAATCCTTACCTGCCTCCCATCCTATATTTGCAACTCTGAATTTACCGGGATTTTCCCAGAAGTATGGGGTGGTGTGTTCGCGTTCAAAAGTCTTCCCGGCTTCTTTCCATGCGGTTATAAGTGCTTTAAAAGAAAAAATTTCAACATCGTTGCCGTCCGGATAGCTTGCCGGATGAAGGTTGCTGACATAATCGAATTTATCATTACTTTTAATAAAGAACGATAATACTTTGTCGATTATTCCCGGGTCAATCAGCGGGCAGTCGGAAGGAATTTTCACTACCGCATCTGCGCCGTACTTTTTGCCCGCCTCATAATGCCTGTCAAGAAGATCCGCCAGATTTCCCCTGAAGCATTCAATCTTTTCCCTTTTGCACAATTCAGCCACCGGATCATCGTCTTTATACAGAGAAGTAGCAACAACAATCATTCCGGCTAATTTAGAAAAGGAGACACGTTCTGTCATCCGGAGTAGAAGAGGTTTACCCAGAATAGGCAGCATTATTTTTCCCGGTAATCTGGTAGATGACATTCTCGCCTGTATGACTGTAACAATCTTCATTTATAATCGAATTTTTTATGAATTTCGTCTAATGCTGCGTCAGGAAAATCAATTAAATATTTTCCCAGGCGAGCAATCCTTTCCGCGGATGATCCGTTATTCTGGATAGGCTGCAGTTTTTTAAGTTGTTCGATATCGTAATATGAATGGACTTCTTTTCCCAGCGCCAGTCCGATATAAACCGTTGAAGAAAATTTTGTGATCAGGAGATCGCAGTTCGCGATCATATGATTGGTATTCCCTGTCGAAAAAACCAGAGCGCCCGGCGCTATCTCGCTAATCTCTTTTGAGGCGCGCTCAACGTTCTCATTTGGGTGCAATTTAAAGATAAGCTGCCTTCCCTTTGCGATATTCACACACTCTCTGATGAATTTTTTCCGGTTTTCGATTTTGTAGGTCTCTCTCGCATCCGAAGTGCAGACAAGAGCAAAATTTTTATGCGGAAAGTCATTATTCAGAAATTGTACGGCATTATCAAAATTCGGAATTCCTGTTACAATTATTTTTTCGGCTTTGGCCCCTTTGCGGATGAAAAAATCTTTGTAGCCGTAAGAAGCAACGCAGAACAACGTATATAAGTCGGACATCCCCATTGTTGATGTGCTCGCCAGCCACCGGTAGAGTTTGAGATATTTAACCAGATAGAACATTAAATTTTCCGGATCGGTCATTCCCTCCTGAACCAGGATTACTTTTTTGCCGCGTATATTTTTCGGCACAATCAGGTCCGCGCAGGTATAAACCAGGTCGTAATTATATTTTTCGCCCCGGTAATCCATCTCCAGACCGTTATTTGACAGATATTCTTCAGTTTTCCAACGGAACGGCCCGTTCAGAATCGAAAATTTTCCGTACCCTCTACTCACTCCGTAATTGATCCAGCCGTCGCCGTAATAGGGAGTGAATAAACAATCGAATTCATTCAAATGCAGGGATATCTGATGCATCATGGAAGTCTGATTGAGCGAACCGCAAATAAAAAGAATTTTTTTCTTTGTCATCAAAGGAAATATTTTTTCTTCTTCAAATTTAGCTATTTCTTTTCACAGATGAATGAACACTATGAAATGTTTGGAAGAATGCACTCTATTAATTATAATGTCGGCAAATAATCTGAGTAAGAGATAAAATGAATAACTTAGATCCCCGGCTGATGGTATATGGGGCAAACGGATATTCCGCGCAGCTGATAATAGAGGAACTTATCGCAAGAAAGATCAATCCGGTCCTTGCCGGGCGGAATAAAGAAGAGGTAAGTTCGCTGGCTCAAAAATATAATTTGGAGTTTAAAATATTTGACCTATCCGACGAGAAAGAAATCTTAGTATCGCTGGAAGGAATTCATACATTAATAAATTGCGCCGGCCCCTTTAAGTACACGGCTAAAGAACTAATGGAGGCCTGTCTGCAATCAAAAACGAATTATCTGGATATTACCGGGGAAATGCCGGTGATGCATCTGGCGTTTTCGATGATAGATAATGCCAGGGAGAAGGGTGTTGTAATTATGCCGGGTGTCGGGTTTGATATAATACCTACTGATTGTCTGGCAAAAAGATTAAGCGAAAGAATGCCTGATGCGGATAATCTTAAACTGGGTTTTTTAAATAAACGCGGAAAAATTTCAAGGGGTACGATGATTACAACTCTTGAATTTTTGGGCGGAACCGGGAAAATAAGACGCAATGGAAGAGTGATTGATTCAAAAATAGGCGAATTCAGAGTCAAATTTAAGAGGGGAAACTTTTCATTTAAAGGTATATCTATACCTTGGGGAGATGTCTACTCCTCGTATCACTCAACCGGAATAAAAAACGCTGAGGTGTATCTTGCCTTGCCGGGAGTGATAATTAAACTCCGTACAATTCTGCTTTTTGCTTTACGGTTATTAAAGATAGATTCGGTCAAAAATATTGTGAAGAATTACATCGGTAAAAATCTGACGGGGCCGGCAAAAGGGGAGCGTGATTCTGCCGAAACTTATATTTGGGGGCGTGTGGAATCGAAAGATGGAAGAAAAATCGAGGAGATCTACAGGGTGATGGAAGGTTATACACTTACTGCCAAGGGCGCCGCGGAATGTTCTGAGAGGGTATTGAATAATGAAGTATGTCCCGGCACATATACACCGTCTCTTGCTTTCGGAAGCGGATTTCTCGAACATTTTATAATCGAAAAAATTTATTCATCGGCCGGGGATATCTGACAGGGATATGAATGAAGCAGGAAATCAGGGATTATTTTACCAATTCACCCTCTTTATAATCATACTCGCGTATTATTATTCCGCTTTCATCGTAAGTATAGCATTTACCTTCCAGAAGATTGTTCTTATAGCTCATCAGATCGGAAATGCCGCCGTCAGGAAAATACCTTTTAAGTAGTCCATCCATTATACCTCCTTTATAATCAACCTCAGAGGCGATTTTACCGTTCTTAAAAAAGATTTTTACAGTACCATGGAGTTTGTCGTCGATGTAAATCCGTTCCGATTCCAATTCTCCGGCGGGGTAAAAAGTTTTGGATTGGCCGCTCCGTATATCATCAATAAAATTTTCTTCCGCTGTTTTGAGTCCGGATTCATCAAAAATAATAGCCGTTCCGTTTTTCATTCCGTTTCGATATGTCGAAATTTCCGCGAGCGTTCCCCCGTCGTGATAAAATTTACAATCTCCTTCAACGACGCCATTCACATAATGCAATTCCGATTTAATGAATCCGCTTGGATAATAATCGGTTATCAGTCCATCCAGAAGGCCGTTACGGAAAAATACTTTTCTTCGAAGGGTGCCCTCATCCCAATATTCGTCAAAATTTTCTTCGACTTTACTGACTTTGCTTCCGTAGTCGAATCTCTCCCGCTTCACTATCTGTCCGTCGGCATATGTATCAATTACTTTTATCTTCCCGTCGGGATAATAAAAGTATGATGTTCCATCGAGTTTGTCGTTTTTGTATTTTGCCTCGAGTGCCAGAGTACCGAAATCGGAGTAAACTTTACTTATTCCTTCGAGCTTATCGTTTATGTAATTCCGTTCGACCTCAACTTTGCCGTTCTCAAAAAAAATTTTGGATAAACCATTGAGTTTCCCTCCCCTGTAATTCCATACGGCCTGTAATTTGCCGCTCTTGTAGTAGGTTTGACTTGGTCCCTCCTGAATATTATCCAAATAGACGGGTTCTGCCCAAAGTTCGCCGGATTCATAATACCATTTTGAAAGGCCTTCCAATTTGCCATTCCGGTAATTCCACTCCATACTCTTAGTGCCGTCTTCAAAGTACCAGATGGAAATTCCCTCCTCCTTGCCGTTTTCGAAGTTCCACTCTTTCCAGAGTTTTCCGCTTTCATAATATTCTTTATAGATTCCGATTCGAATTCCGTTAAGATAACTTCCCTCGGATTTCAGTCTTCCGTTCTGGTAGTATTCCTTTTTTACCTCTGCATTCTGCGCGGGTATTGAAGAAACCGAGATAAGTGCGAAAGTGATTATTGTGAAAAAGTTGATTTTCCGGCTCAAGATTTATTCGATTTTATTTATACCGAAATTAAACACAAAAAAGTTAATGTGAAATGGAGAAGAGTTGTTTAAATTTGCTCTTGGAAAAGGAGCAATTATGTTTACCACCAAAGTTAAAGTCTATTTCTACGACGCGGACCCCGCCGGAATTATTTTCTACGCCAGTTTATTCAAATTTGTTCACGCGGCGTATGAAGATTTTATGAGAGGATTGCATACCGAGCGGGATTATTTTTTCGATAAAGATTATATACTGCCGATAATTCACGCGGAGGCCGATTACGTAAGGCCGATTAAGGTCGGCGATGAATTGAGAGTTGATGTAGTCGTGAGTCTGCTGAAAAATTCTTCTTTTGAATTAAGTTATAAATTTTACAAATCGGACGGACAGTTTACAGCAATCGCCAAAACGGTTCATGTTTGTGTGCAGAAAGATCAGTTCAAGAAAATTGAACTGCCGAAGGAATTTCTGGAAAAGATGAAGCTTAATCTAAATTGAGCTCTTTGAGAAGTGCAGGACGGATTATTTTACCCATCTCATTTCTTGGCAGAATGGCGAGTTGAAAAATTCGTTTTGGTATTTTATATCCGGCGAGTTTTGTTTTTAAAAATTTTTTCAGATCATTCTCTTTAATATCAGCACATTCAACAGCCGCACAGACAATCTGACCCCAATTTGAATCTTCTAAAGAAAAAACATAAACATCGCTGACTCCCGGGAATGTACTGATCGCGTTTTCGACTTCGGCACAGCTGACATTCTCGCCCCCGGTAATTATAAGATCCTCACGTCTCGATTCAACGAACAGGTATCCATTATTATCAATTCTGCCTAAATCCCCGGTATGATACCATCCGTTTATAATTTTTCCGGCTGTAGCCTCAAAATCCTTGTAATATTCTTTGAACAAAGAATCCGAAGCGATATAAATTTCTCCCGACTCCGGCACCATCGAATTGGCCTCATCATTTTCAGGCAGACTGTGCTGAATCATAATTCTGTTCTGCCCCAAGGGCTTTCCTGATGAGGAGATGTAATTTCTGAAAGATGTTGCCGGCAGGGCGGTAACCATTGAACAAGTTTCAGTTGAGCCGTATACTTTTACAACCGGCCATCCTCTGTCAATTGCATCCAGATAGAGTTGTTCTTCCGACGGTCCTCCGCCCAGAAATAAAAATCTTAAATTTGAAGCCGGAGAGAAATTATTCTTTAATAAACGGTGAAGCATTGTTGGAACTAATGAGATGCACGTCGGACGAAATTGCCTAATCCCGGCAACGATATTCTCATATCTTAACCCGGAAGGGAACACAAGCGCGGAGCCGGAGATTAGTGAACGGATCAAAATCATAAATCCGCCGATATGAAAGAGAGGGAGGGAAGAGAACCAAATATCATCATCCGATAGCATCGCGAAAGAATCGGTTGCTTTAACGCTCTGATAGAGACTTCGGAATGTATGAACAACAGCCTTGGGATCGCCGGTGCTTCCTGATGTGAACATTATCAAAGAAGGATCAAGAGGAGAATAATCTGCTGACCTTAGCACATTATGCTTTTCCGGATTCGTAACTATATGATCTTTTGTCTCCCGGAATGGAAAGTGAATTTTATCGGGAAAACTCAATTCTGAATATTGCGCCGCTGTTTTTTCATCAAAAATGAGAAATTTGATCTCAACTTTGTTTATCTGCTTTTCAAGTTCGGCCGGCAGAAGTTGCGTGCTTATCGGAACAGGAACCGCCCCAATAATCCAGAGAGCATTTATGATAGTTAAAAAATTATAGTTGTGACTGAATAAAACAGCAATCCGGTCGCCCTTACAAATTCCATTGTCAATCATAAATTCAGCGGCGGCAAAACATTCATCCGCCAATTCCCCGTAAGTGATAATCCTATCTTCCAGAATCACCGCGTTTTTACCCGGCTGCTTTTCAGATTGTTCAATAATCCAATGCTTTGTACTTCCCGCGGATATCATAAGAGCTTCAGATCAAAAAAATTAGGATATGTCTCCGGATTAAAATCGATTCTCCCGTTTTTTATTACATACGGATCGGGGAATAGACTGTTCTTAAAATAATCCGAAGTATCGAGGCCATGGGGAAGGGAATGGTTAACTGAAGCAGCCAGAAACACTAAAGCGTTTTTTCCTACCGGACTTTCAAACGATGAGGAGATAATAATTTTCTTTTTTTTCTTCTCCGCTTCTTTGATAAGTTTCAATGAGGAGAGGATTCCGCCCAGAATCATCGGTTTAAGGATAAGAAATTCAACATTGCAGTGATTTATCAGGTCTTCAGCTCTTTCAAATGAAACAAGCGATTCATCAAGTGCGATAGGTACGGGTGAATCTTCAATCAAATGGAAATTGCTGCACACAAATTCGCACGGTTCCTCAACGTAGTCGATATTAAATTGCTGGAAACGGTCAAGGTATTCCAACGCTTCATCAGCGCTCCATGCCCGGTTCGCATCCAGTCTCAAATTAATATTACCCCCGAATTCATTACGTATCTCCTTTAGGAGGAGAAAATCATCTAAAACATCATTCCGGCCTATTTTAATTTTAAACGTGGTGAATCCATCACGAATCTTCCTCCTGATTTTATTCAGCACAAAATCCTTGCTGCCGATTCCTACAACAGCATTTGAAGGGACGGATAAATTAAATTCATCAAAATAATCAGATAATATTTTTCTGTTCCGGAGGATTAACAGATTTACCAATGCCTGCTCAAAAGCGAATCGGAGTGACGGGGTAAGATTGTGTCTTACTGTAAAAACCTGGACCGATTCGAAATTATCGTCAATCTTTTCTCCCGGAATACGGGTCTGTAAACTTTCCAATAGTTGCTTCGAATCATCAAGAGACTCACTGCTGAATCCGGGCAATGGCGAGCATTCTCCGGAAGCGCGGTTATTAAACTCGTCTCTCAATTCTATTATAAATCCGCTACGTTGACTTATTGTTTTTGTTGAAGTATGAAATGGAGATTGCAGATCGAGAGAAAAATAAATGTATTTAAATTCTGATATTGTCATAATAGAATTCCGGCTGCGAAAAGCAATCCATAGAGGGCTGATAGCTTGGCCGTAAGTTCCAGAGTCTTATTTAATTCGCTGCCCCTCTTTGTATAGATCATTCTGATCAACTTTACCGCGAGGGGTAAACTCAGAAGGGGAAGAAAGACAAAAATTTCTTTTTTAAATGTAAAGTAAACTATAAAGAGTATAGAATAAGAAATCAGCATGAAAAAGAGGTACTGAAATCGTCCGAACTTTTCCCCGAAAATCACAATAAGTGTTCTCTTTCCGTTTGAACTGTCCTCTTCCCGGTCCCGGTAATTATTGACTACCAGAATGTTTGTTATTAATGCGCCCACCGGCACGGAAGCCCAGAATGCCATGGCGCTGAACTCATTTGCCTGCACATAGTAAGTGCCCACAGTTCCTACAAAACCGAAGAAAAGAAATACCGCAATATCTCCCAATCCGTTATAGGCCAATGGAAACGGACCTGCCGTGTATGCGATCCCGGCCAGAATTGAGAGAATTCCAATAATCAGTATGAACCAGCCGCTGTGAATTATCAGATACAAACCGAGGAGGAAACTTAAACCGAATGAAAAATATATTCCGAACTTCATCTCGTTGACAGACAGGAGTCCCGAGACAGTTGCTCTCTGGGGACCAACGCGGTCAGCTTTATCGGAACCGCGGAGGAAATCGAAAAGATCATTAACAAAATTAGTTCCGATTTGAATAAGCAGCGAACATAGAAGGGCAATTAAAGCCGCCAATGCATTAAATTTAAAATCATTAATCGCAATTGCAGATCCCACTACAACCGGAACAATTGCGGCTGCAAGAGTTCTTGGCCGGCTTGCCAGAATCCAGGCATTAGTTTTTGAGGTTAAATTATTCAGGGATTGAGCCATTCTTTGTCTTGTTTTCAATTCGATTAATCGGTTAATAAAGTGAGCAGCGAAGCATTCAGAGTGAATACTTCATATCTTTTTGATTACGGCACCCTTGGAAATTTTTTGAAGTCCGGTTTCCGTTTTTCATTGTAGGCATTTTTGCCTTCCTGCGCCTCCTCGCTCATATAATAGAGCAATGTAGCGTTGCCGGATAGCTCCTGGATTCCGGCCTGTCCGTCCAATTCAGCGTTGAAAGCTGATTTGAGTAACCGGAGAGCCAGAGGACTCATTTCTAGAATTTCTCTTGCCCATTGAATACCTTCCGCCTCCAGTTGGTCGATTGGAACAACCTTATTCACGAGTCCCATATCAAGCGCTTCCTTAGCATTATACTGACGGCAGAGAAACCATATCTCCCGGGCTTTTTTCTGTCCTACGATGCGTGCAAGGTAGCTGGCGCCGAATCCTCCGTCGAAACTGCCCACTTTGGGTCCGGTCTGTCCGAAGACAGCGTTATCCGCCGCAATCGACAGGTCGCAGACCACATGAAGTACATGCCCGCCTCCTATGGCATAACCAGCAACAAGCGCAATAACCGGCTTCGGGATGGAACGGATCTGCTTTTGAACATCGAGTATGTTCAGCCGTGGTACACCGTCTTTTCCGATATAACCTTTGTTCCCGCGAATCGATTGGTCGCCCCCGGAACAAAAAGCATATTTCCCGTCCTTAGATGGTCCTTTTCCTGTTAACAGAATTACTCCGATAGATGAATCTTCCCGCGCGTCAGCAAAAGCGTCAAAAAGTTCCAATGTTGTTTCCGGCCTGAACGCATTTCTCTTTTCGGGGCGGTTTATAGAAATCTTTGCAATACCATCCATCTTTTCGTAAATGATATCTTTATATTCTTTTGCGCTCTTCCAATCTAAACTCATTATTACCTTAAATATTTTTCAGGAATTCATTTACTAATTTAGTAAAAACCTCAGGCTTTTCTAAGTGTACGTTATGCCCGCAATCCGAGACTGAATTATGCCTGGCGTCGGGTAATTTTAATCTCATTTTTGTATTGATTGAAGTGTATTTTTTATCGTAATCTCCGGTAATGAGAAGTACGGGAAAGTTAAGCGATACTATCTTATCCCAGTAGCTCGTCATTAATCCGGTGCTGAAACTCATCAGTGAATTAGAGAGGCCCGTGACGCTATTTGCAATTCTTTTGCTTCTTACCTCTTTAAAGTTCGGAAGTTTTTTTAATGAATTAAATAATGGGGTATCAAACCAGAAATTAATAAATGATTCAACTCCCTCTTTCTTGATCTTTTCCGCAAAGAGATAATCTATCTCCACTCTCTCTTTTTTCATGCAGATATCCTCGATTCCGGGAGTTGTGCTTTCAAGAACGGCGGCAATAATTCTGTCGGTGTGCTTAAGACTGTAAGAGAGTGCCACGCGGCCTCCCATCGAATATCCGACCAGAATTACCTTCTCAAAATTCAGTTGAGAGAAAATAGAATCAAGGTGGCGGACAATTGCCGAGCAGGTATAATGCATCTGATCTTTTGGAGAGTCTGTTGAGCCGTGTCCTATAAGATCGACAGCGACGGGGAAATATTTTTCCGGAAGCTGATCAACGATGAACTGCCAGTCCCCGGCATCCCCTGTAAAACCATGCAGAAAGATAACCGGGATTTTAGATTGTTCAAAGCTGGATTCATTTAAGAGAAGATTGAACTCGATATCTTCAACTTTTAATTTCATTAATAAATCTTACAATTCGTTTTGCAACGGCGTTCCAGTAAATCTGACGCTGAAGTTTGGATTTTTTTGCGTCGGTCTGTATCTCAAGGATGGTAAGGTTTCTATTCCTGGCAGACAATATCACTTTTTCTTTCAAATTAATCCAGCTTTTTATTCTATAATAGTCTCCGCCATAAGCTTTTACCAGTTTTTCAAAATTTAAGTCAACCGGCGTAGAGAAATTATTTTTGAAGACGTCTTTATATTCGGAGATCGGGAGTGATTCAAAAATGCCCCCTCCGCAATTATTAACCAGAATTATTGTTAGAGGAATCCCGTATTTTACTGCGTTGTGCAGACCGTTCAGATCGTGATAAAATGCCAAATCTCCGATAACCAGAAAGCTCCTCTCTTTTGACTTTGCGGCAATACCGAGTGCGGTAGAGTTAATTCCGTCTATTCCGCTGGCCCCTCTGTTTGTGTATACACTTAATTTCTTCTCAATCGGAGAGGCGAAGAAGTCGGCATCCCTTACCGGGAGCGAGTTGGAAATAATCAGATTTGACCCTGAAGGAACGGAATTTATTATCTCATTTAGAATCCTCCCTTCAAAAGGGAATTTCGAATTTAGGACTAATTTATTTTTAAGCTCTTCGGCAAAATTATTCATCACATGAAAATCGATCATCCAGCAGCTGTCTCTGTTTTTTCTCTCTTTTACCGCATCGAAAGATGCGTCGCAGAACAGTATCGGGTCTGCCTTAATTACTGTCTTTGCCGTAAGGGAAGGATCGTTTCTGTCTCCAAATTCATTTACTAAAATTTTTTCTGCTCTGGATCTTTTAAAGAATTCGAGCAAAGTGCTGGATGTAGGAGCTCCACCGAACTGAATTATCAATTCAGGATCGAAATTTCTCTGAAAATCATCATTTCGGACGAGAGCCGTCAGATTGCCGGCAAAATTTTTCTTTGAGTGGCCGCCAAACCTGAGTGACGATGCACCGTCCGCAAAAATTGGATATCCGAATTTTTCCGAAAAGCGAACTAATTTTTTCGCGAAATCTTTTCCGTAATTACCGTAACCGACAATTATTAATCCTTTCTCCCAATTCAGGAATTTTCCGGTGAGAGATTTATAGTCAATCTTAATTTGCGGGGCGGGTTTAATCTCAAACGATGAGCGGGTAAACACTCTTTCTATCTCCCCAATCTCGATTTTATCCGTATAACTATTGGGTTCGAACGGTTTTTCGAAAGGCATATTGACATGAACCGGACCTCTCTCTGCGACACACGAAAAATGTATAGAGTCTTCGGCAATTTTTTTAATTGAAGTAAGCCTGCTTATATCGGGCAATCCGGCATCAACAAAATACCGGATATGATTCCTGTAGATATTATTCTGATTTATTGTCTGGTTAGCCCCATTGTTTCTCATTTGATGCGGCCTGTCCGCAGTACAAATTATCAGCGGCACCCTGGAGTAATATGCTTCTATTATTGCCGGATACAATTCCGCAACCGCGGTCCCTGATGTTGTAACAACCGCTACGGGGGAATTTGATTTCTTAGCGAGTCCGAGCGCAAAGAATGCCGAGGAGCGTTCGTCGACTATGGGGAAGACATCGATCGACTTATTCGAAATGAATGCGAGAGTCAGTGATGTGCTTCTTGAACCCGGAGAGATGCAGGCATATCGTACGCCAAGCTGCGCCAGGCGGCTTACAAAAAGATCGCACCACACAATATTACGATTTATAGACAGTTTCATCTGCAAAGAGGTTTAGGATTGGTTTAAGTTTAAGTTCTATCTCATTGTATTCAGACACAGGCTCCGAGCCATTAATCACTCCGCATCCCGCATATGCCAACAGTATATTTTTACGCAGCAGGGCTGAGCGGATTCCTACCGAAAACTCAGCTTTACCCTCCAGATTAAACCAGCCAACGGCTCCCGCAAAAAGTCCCCGGTCAAATTTTTCAATTACATTAATAATGGAAAGCGCCTCCGTTTTCGGATAACCGCATACCGCAGGAGTGGGGTAAAGCAGTTCCAATAATGAAAAAAAAGAGATCCCGCTCTTAAGCCGCGCGCGTATCTGCGAATAGAGATGCTGTATGTTGGAATACTTTTTAATAACCGGCTGCGAATCAAAAAGTATCTTCTCTGTAACGGGTGTGAGCTGTGTGATGATAAAATCTACAACGCTTTTATGCTCGGCCAGATTTTTCTTATCGTGAAGGAGTTCATCCTCCAATATCTTATCTTCATCCGGAGAGGCGCCTCTTGATATTGAGCCTGCTAATGCGTCGGCTTCAATAAATTCATTATCGGCTCTGAAAAGTTTTTCGGGTGTCGCGCCGAAGAATATTGAACCTCCCGATTTGTAGGCGAAGATAGTGCAGTTCTCAAATCCGGTTTCCAGTTGTTCAAGCTGGAAAGAAAGATCCGGTGAACTGCTCAACTTAATTTCGTTGAATCGGGAGAGAACGACTTTATCGATTTTTTTTTGCGAAATCAGTTCAAGTGCGGTTCTTACCTGAGACGACCATTCATCTAGTCCTATACTTTTCCTGACTGAAAGAAGATGAGAAAAATCCTGCACATCCTGCTTCCGGGCTGATAAATAACTATCAACTTGAGAAATCGATTTTTCCATATCGTTCTCAAAGGAGTTGATAATTAAAAAATAATCTTCTCCGTTGCGAGTGCACAAAATTTGTGGAATGCTCCACTGAAGGAATGCAAAATCATTCCATACTTCGTTCGGCCGGCCGGATGGAAATTTTATTCCGCCGACGAAAAAAGGATTGTCCGATTTTTTTATGTTTGAAATTATTTCGAAAGGGAGGTTGCGGATTAACGAATCAACGCCGGACAGATCTTTCAGATCATCTTTTTTTATTGAATAAATTTCACCGGCGGAAACAAATGAATATTGCTCGGCGGGAATGCTCCAATAAAAAGAAAAATTTTCTTCATTTAAGAATTTTGATTTTATTGAAATGAAATCAGTTTCTGTTATCTGCTGAGAAAATGAAAAAAGCCGAGGTAATTTCGTCCGGGATTTTTCATTTTCAGCTATAAAATCATACAAAGTCTGTTTATTAAGCATCGGGAGCCATGTCAGAAATTTTGTTATTCCGCTGTTAATATAAATTATCCGGACTTAGTTTCAAACCGGAATGATGTTATTGAGAAAAAAAGATGAGAGGTTTTAAGGGTTTTTAACTATTGCTGCGAGGAAATGCCTTTTCTTTTTTGTAAATATAAATTATCTTAACCGTGTATTTGAATAGATATAATTGATAAAACTGAAATTTTATTATGGAGAGGGGTTAATATAAAAATCTTCAATTACTATTTTTAATTAACTTATCGAAAGAAAGGTGAAATATGGCTAGCGAAAAAAAACAATTGGCTTTGGAATTATGGGAGAAATTGTCAAAGGCCTATGACAAGTACAAAAGAATTCAAGCCAAACAGATGTTTGCGGAAAATCTGACCGCTCCTCAATTCGGGGTTCTGGAAATTCTGCACAAAACCGGACCGGTTCCGTTGAAACGATTGAGCGAAGAAATGATGGTAACCGGCGCAAATATTACCTGTGTAATGGATAATCTTGAAAAAGAGGGATTTGTAAAGCGGATTTATTCAAAAGAAGACAGACGAGTTATTCTTGCGGATCTCACTTCAAGCGGCAAAACAAAAATCGGATCCATCATGCCCAAGTACGCAGAAAATATTGCAACATTAACAGCTGTTCTTAACGACCACGAACAGAAAGAATTAGTAAAACTTTTGGGCAAATTCCAAAGCTGATCTTTATTTTTGCTTAAAAACGAGAGCGCACCACTCGTCCATTTCGTTCTTCTCTAATTGCTCGAATCCCAATTGAGAATATTTTTCCGCAATATCATGCTCATCAACTATTAGAAGGCCGGATAATATCAGGGTTCCGGTCTTCTCTAATTTTTTCTTTATCTCTCCGGCAATTTCCAGAAGGATGTGTTTGTTTATATTGGCAACTATTAATCCAAACTCTTTTTCGGGAATCTGATTAATTTCGGCAAGCCTGATCTCAACTTTGCCCTCAAGATTGTTCGCTTTAACGTTTTCATTCCCGTTTAGAATACACCATTCATCATTATCAACGCACAGCGCCGAAGCGGCTCCAAGCATTACAGCGCCTATTCCGAGAACAGCCGTCCCGGATCCGACATCCAGAACTTTTTCTCCACCCTTAACATGTTTTTCAATAAGACTCAGAACGAGCCGCGTTGTCGAGTGTTCTCCCGTTCCAAAAGACATTTTGGGATCGATAGCAATTATAACCTGTCCCGGTTTCGAAGCATAATCTTTGAATGACGGTTTAATTACCAGGCGGTCGGTAACTTCAATAACACGTACGTTCTTCTCATATTCGGCATTCCAATTTCGGTCTTCAAACGAATCTTCTTCAACGGCAAACGCGGAGATCTGATTCTCGGAAACGAGCTGATTTAATATCCTCTCAATATCAGATTTTGCCACATTTTTCTGAGAGCCGGCAAATACAATTATTCCTGAATCCGTTTCGTTAATCCCGTCTATATCTAACTGCCAGAGCAGTCCGCAAATTTCATCGGTAATCATGGGATTCGTGAATATTTTAAATTGTTTATATGTTTTCATAGCACACCGGAATTTTTAATTGGATTCAAAAATTAATTTACAAATCTCATCCTGAATTGATTTTGCGCGATCAGAGTCTCCCGTAAAATTTTGCATCAGTATCGAAAATGCAATGAGATGATTATTTCTGCTCCGCAGAAATCCGGATAAATTGCTTACGCCGCTCAGACTCCCGGTTTTCCCGTGAA
>JBAYWA010000002.1:0-20175 GCA_041674325.1 Melioribacteraceae bacterium
AAGTGTAGTTTTAGCTATTGCTGTAAGTAGTTAGCGATTAGAAAAAATTGAAACCCCGGCGAATCCGGGGTTTTTTATTTTATACCGCATTATAAGCAGTTTTACTTGTTTTTTGTTTGCTAATAAATCCATAATTTTTGATCAACAAAAAGCTTCAGTGTCCATACGGATCAAAAAAATTAAACAACGAGGAATAATAACATGAGTAACAACAAAGAAGAAGCTCTGCGCTATCATAGCGAGGGACGGAAGGGAAAAATTGAAGTTGTTCCCACCAAACCCTGCTTTACGGCTCACGAGCTATCGCTTGCTTATACGCCCGGCGTTGCAGAACCGTGCAGAGAAATTGAAAAGAACGACGACGATGTTTACAAGTATACCGCTAAAGGAAATCTGGTAGCCGTAGTTTCAAACGGAACAGCCGTTCTAGGATTAGGCGATATTGGCCCTCATGCCGGTAAACCGGTTATGGAAGGAAAAGGAGTTCTGTTTAAAAGATTCGCTGATATTGATGTTTTCGATATCGAATTGAAAACACACGACCCTAAAGAGGTGATAAGAGCAACTCAGCTTCTCGAACCTACATTCGGCGGAATCAATCTTGAAGATATTAAAGCTCCCGAGTGCTTTGAAATCGAAGAAGAACTCAAAAGAACAATGAACATTCCCGTGTTCCACGATGACCAGCACGGAACGGCAATTATTTCTTGCGCCGCTTTAATCAATGCGGTTGAAATCGCGGGCAAAAAATTGGATAAGATCCGCATAGTTGTTAATGGCGCGGGCGCCGCCGCAATATCCTGCTGCAATCTTTACGTGGCCGCGGGCGTTAAAAAAGAAAATATAGCAATGTTCGACACAAAAGGACATATCAATCACAAGCGTACGGATCTGAATAAGTACAAGGACAAATACGCTACGGATGATTCATACAAGGATCTTGCCGACGGAATGAAGGGGGCTGATGTATTCATCGGTCTGTCGAAAGGAAATGTAGTCTCTCAGGAGATGGTCAAATCGATGGCAAAAAATCCGATTGTATTTGCGATGGCAAATCCCGATCCGGAAATTACATATGACGACGCTATGGCCGCCCGTAAAGATATTATAATGGCGACCGGAAGAAGCGATTATCCCAATCAGGTTAATAACGTTTTAGGATTCCCGTTTATTTTCCGCGGAGCTCTTGATGTACGCGCGTCCCAGATTAATGAAGAGATGAAGATGGCTGCTACACGCGCATTGGCTCAGCTGGCACGTGAAAAAGTACCAGAGGTAGTGCTAAACGCTTACGGCGGAAAAGAATTTTCATTCGGTCCGGAATATATTATTCCTAAACCATTCGATCCCCGCGTTCTATGGACAGTTGCTCCGGCAGTGGCAAGAGCGGCAATGGAGACCAAGGTCGCAAAGAATCCTATAACCGACTGGGACGCGTACAAAGTCGAACTTCAGGAACGTCTCGGATTTTCTACCGAGATTGCCAGAGTTATGGTTCATAAAGCCCAGCAGAGTCCCCGCAAGGTTGTTTTTCCTGAAGGCGAAGAGGAGAAGATCATTAGGGCTGCGCATGCGGCAGTCGAAGAAAATGTGGCAAAACCGGTTCTGCTTGGAAATGAAGAGATAATTAGAACCCGAATTGAAGATCTTGGATTTGATATTAAAAAATTCGAAGTGGTCGATCCCGAAACTTCACCGAAGGCCGCAATTTACAGTGAAGAATTTTATAAGAAACGGCAGAGAAAGGGTATTACTCCCCGCGAAGCAAAACTGTTTATGCGACAGCCGAATTATTTCGGATCCATGATGGTTGAAATGGATGATGCCGACGCTATGGTCGGAGGTCTCACGCAGCATTATCCGCAGACAATCAAACCCGCGCTTCAGTGCATAGGCGTAAAAAAGGGGAAGAATCTAGTCTCCGGTATGTATATCGTAATTATAAAACGGAAGGTATTTTTCTTTGCCGATTGTACAGTAAATGTGGATCCAACCGCGGAACAGCTGGCGGAGATAGCAATAACATCGGCTGAAGCCGTTCAGGCATTTGATATCGTTCCTAAGATAGCAATGCTTTCTTTCAGTAATTTCGGCAGTACTCCCTATCCCCAGTCAATCAAAGTTGCCAATGCTGTTAAAATAGTAAAACAACTTCGCCCTGATTTAATGGTGGACGGAGAGATGCAGGCGGACACAGCCGTAGTCGCGGAAAGAATGGCTAAGGACTTCCCCTTCTCTACTCTGAAAGGCGATGCGAATGTTCTGATATTCCCGACACTCGAAGCCGGAAACATTTCATATAAACTCCTTCAGAGATTAACGGATGCGACTGTTATAGGGCCAATTCTGCTGGGAATGAAAAAACCGGTTCACGTAATTCAGAGAGGCGACACGGTCAACGATATTATTAATATCACGGCCATTGCCGTTGTCGGCGCCAACATCCGGAAGCAGTAAAATCAGAGCCAATTCTTTTATCGGAAAAGCCTAACTTCATTAAGAAGTTGGGCTTTTCGTTATTTATATTGCAGATAGTTAATTTTATCTTAGCCATATAATCCCGGCAAGATCGAGTGTTAAAAAACATTTTATATATCTCCGGAAGTATCGTCATATTTTTTGCGGGCGTTATTTCGTACGGTGTTATTCTTAATCTGAGAGAAGTTTCACTTAAGGAGGCTCTCAGCGAAAAGAAGATAGATAAGCTGGATGAAATTTATCTTATCGTCGATAGAAGGAATTATAGGATCGAATTATATTCGAATAAGACTTTTATTAAATCCTATAAAGCGGTATTCGGAAAAAATACGGGAACATTGAAAATTGCAGCTGATGATAATGTGACTCCGATTGGTAATTATAAAATTTGCGCATTGGATTCGGTTTCTGAATATTACAGGTTCCTTCACCTGAACTACCCGAATGAACGTGATGCTGCAGAAGCCCTTAAACAGGAATATATCAATCCTGATGAATTTAACGCGATTTTGCTTGCGGGAAATAAAAACGAGTGCCCCCCGAATGAAACAAAACTCGGTTCAAAGGTGGGAATTCACGGAATAGGTAAGTACAATCTGATATTCAAGAATCTCCCTTTCTCGTTCAACTGGACGAACGGTTCGATAGCCGTGAGCAACGAAAGTATTGACGAATTGTATTCAATTGTTAAAATAGGAACACCGGTTAAAATAACTTACTGACGGATTGTTTTTGAAACTGAGATATTTATACATATTCTTATTGACCTCATCTGTTGTAATTTATCCCCAGTCCAACAGAAAATTTGAACTAACAGAGATACAATTCAAAGGGAATGAGGCATTCTCATCGTCGGTTCTTTCTTCGGTCATTATGACAAAAGAATCTCCCAACTGGCTGTCGCAATTTATGTTTAAATTTTCAGCTATCGGCGGAAAAGCAATTTATTTCGATTCGTTATCCATTCCGAATGATATCAATGCGCTCAAGGCTTTCTATCAGTCAAAAGGATATTTTAAGACGAGCATTACGGCCGGATTTGAACTCGATAGCGCCGGGGGTAGCGCCTCGCTTATCTATGCCATTAATGAATCACAGCCGGCATATTTCAAGTCATTCGTAGTTAAGGGTCTTGAGTGGATAGCTCCATCATTTCAGGAAACTCTCTCCGGGTATATGCGGGCCGATACGGGCACCGTCTACGAGGATGCGATTGTTGACGATAAGAAGAACTATATACTGAATTTTTTACGCGATCACGGATATATGCTCGTAAAGATGGACCGGCCGGATGTTACGATTGATACGATGAAAAACAGCGTCTCTGTGCTGATGAAATTCGACACGGGAACAAGATATAAAATCAGCAATATCGTAACTAAGAAAACCGGAGAGGGTGCTGATTATGTCGATGATGAATTGCTTAAAGAATTAGTGGGAATAGTTCCCGGAAGCTGGTACAGCAATTACGATATACAGCGGGGGACCGTCCGTCTTTTCCGTACCAATCTCTTTACATCCGCATCGGTAAACGGAATCATCTCCGATACAAGCGGGTCAAATGTTCCGCTGGATATAACCGCCGAAGTCGGCCTGATGCATGAACTATCCCCCGAGATTATAGTAAACAATGAGGATAATACATTTAATCTGGGACTTGGATTAAATCTCACAAAGAAAAATTTCTTTGGAGACGCCCGTAAAATAACAGTCGGCACTTCGGTTGCCGCGCAGAACATATCTGAATTTTTGAAGCATCCGTCGTTTGCTGATTCGACCTTCTATGGTTACGCCGACGCGAGAATAACCATAGAGCAGCCGTTCCTGTTCGGTGAACCCGTAAATTCAAAACTTGAAACTTATATCACAACTCAAAAAAGGAAGAATGAATATAATTCACTCCTGTACGGCGCAAAATTCAGTTTCGATTTTGAACTGCCGCAGACAACTTACTTCAATTCATTCAACTCATATTTTAACATTGAAAGAACAGAGTATACTTATAAGAGAGATTATCTTACGGGTCTGATGAGCAGGTCTTATATGCTTCAGGGCTATCCGCAGTTAATAGCCGATTCTCTGGCGGTGAATAAACTGGACAATACACTTGGCGGAAAACTGGTTTCAGCAAACACTAACGCGACTATCGGAGCCAATTTAGGCGCGAATAAAACAAACGATCTATTCTTCCCCACAAGCGGTTATTCCCTCTCATTTTCTATCGAAGATGCTAATTCAATCCCGTTTTTATTCAGCAAATTGACCGGCTCGGAATTTTCCCGACCCCTCTTTTTCAAAGCGGTTACCGCGGCCTCAATATATTTTCCGGTATTCGATTCGAGATTTGACGCCTTCGGAATCAAATTCAAGATTGGACAGATATTTACTTACCGGGGAGACAAAGCCAATATCTCGCTTAATCAGAGACTATACGCCGGGGGAAGTAATTCTGTAAGAGGGTGGGCTACGCGCGAACTGGTTCCCAAAAATGAGGAGTTTAATCTTGATGAAAATTTGAATCAGGAGGATCTTGAGGCTATACTGATTAGAGGAGCCGCTACAGGAGGATTCTTTTTGTTCGAAGGCTCCGTTGAATCGCGCAACAGGTTATTCGGGCGGTTTGGATCTGCCCTGTTTCTTGATTATGGAAATACATTTAATAGCACAAAGGAATTCAGATTTGACGCCATTGCGATCGCCGCGGGATTCGGTCTGAGATACTACTCTGATTTTGCGCCATTCAGAATCGATTTCGGATTCAAAATCTTTGATCCAAATGACCGTCGCCCAATCTCAAAAAAGGAATTCTGGAAAGATCTTCTTCAGTTTCATATCGGAATTGGCGAGGCGTTTTAGCCATTTTTACTCAATAATATTACTTTTTATCAGTATTGGTTACCATCCCATTTTTCCATAAATTTGCATCACTTTTTTCCAGGGACTCCAATGATTTCAAGTATGACCGGATATGGCAAGGGTATTGTCCATAGAAACGATATAACTATAGAGGCCGAAATAAAAAGTCTCAATAGCCGCTATCTTGATTTGTCGCTACGGGTACCGCGTTTTTTAATGAATAAGGAATTTGAAGTACGCGAAAAGATTAAAAGCAGAATTAAGAGAGGTAAAGTATATCTGAACGTCACGGTCCGCAAAGGGGATTTTGAAGAGAGATTTAATGAGGTCGATCCTGCCGCTGTAAAGTTCGCGGTTAAAATGGTTAAAGAGATTAAGAAAGCAGCAAAGATTACCGAGAAATTGAAACTTAACGATCTGATGCTCTTTCAGAATATGATGTTTAAGGATGATAACGAACAGGCTAGCGAGGAATTTGCTCTGGTTGCCGAAGCAATTGATAGTGCGATTGATAACCTGAATCTGATGCGCGCCGCCGAAGGGAATGAACTCGAGAAGGATCTCCGTAAGAGAGTTCAGATTATTGAGAATGCGCTGAACAGGATCGAAAACGTATCGGATGAGAGTGTAAAAGCGTATTTTGAAAAAATTAAAGAGAAAGCCAGACAGCTTGTAGCCGACCTTTCCAACAATCAGGATAGGCTGAATATGGAGCTCGCGCTGATTGCAGAGAGAGCAGATGTTACCGAAGAATGCGTGAGATTGAGAAGTCATATAAAAATGTTTTTAGATACGATCGCAAAGTCTGATGATGCCGGCAGAAAGCTGAACTTCATTGTTCAGGAGATGAACCGTGAGGCAAATACAATTAACAGTAAATCCGTATCTTCGGAAATTTCCCACAGCGGAATTTCGATTAAGGAAGAGATAGAGAAGATTCGGGAACAAATCCAGAATATTGAGTAGTTAGTGGCAAATTATAAAGCAAAACTGTTTGTTTTTTCCGCGCCGAGCGGTTCGGGTAAAACCACTATTGTACGCGATGTTCTGAAGAATTTTCCGGAATTTGAATTTTCGATTTCCGCTACGACCAGAAAAAAACGGTCCAATGAACGTAATGAGATTGATTATTATTTCATAGACGAAGAGGAATTCAGAAGAAAGATTGAAGCCGAAGAATTTGTTGAATGGGAGAAATTTTACGATTATTATTACGGTACGTTGAAATGCGTAGTAGACGGGAATCTGGCTAAGAATATTTCTACTGTTTTTGAGGTTGATGTTAAAGGCGCGCTCAGAATTAAAAAGGCTTATTCAAATTCCGTCCTTATATTTATCTCGCCGCCCGGTATTGAAGTGCTGAAGGAAAGGCTTATCAACCGGAATACAGAAACGGACGAGGATCTGAAAAAAAGAATTGAACGGGCGGAGATGGAGCTTAGTTTCAAGGACAAGTTCGATTATGTCGTAACAAACATAAATCTCGACGACGCCAAAGAAGAAGTAAAAAGAATTATTGAAAGAGAAATAACAAAGGAGTAATAAACATGGCAATACGACCGATTAACCTGACCAAGATTAAGGCTAGTATTCCGAATTTGTATGAAGCCGTTATTATCGCCGCAAGACGCGCGCGCAAAATTAACGACGATAATAAAACAGAATTCAATTCACTGCTCGGAACAATGACCTCCGGACACGAGGATGATTTCGAAGAAAGAGAAAATCCGGAACAGATGAAACTTTCGCTTGAATTCGAAAAACGCGAAAAAGCTCATATACAGTCTCTCCACGAACTCGTTGATAACAAAATCGAGTATAGATACAAAGATGTAAAAGATAAATAGATCAATCGGTTTTGATGAATTTGAAGCGGAGGAATTTTTATTAGTTCTTCCGCTTTCTTTTTTTGTGAATTTAATTGTCACGGGTTGGCAAAATTTCTTAAATTCTGACCGGAAGTCTGCACTACAAATTCTTTTGAATGATTACGCGGGCAATTATTGAATCTGTCTACCGAAAAAATATTAATCGAAGCCATCAAAGATCAGCGGGATATATTCGGTGATCTGCTGCTGGAAAATGTGGATGTATCAATGGAGGCAGCATTGCGAAGCAAGAGTAATTCCGTTAAACCGGCAATACCGGAAAAACCGGCTGTTCCTGTAAACTTATTTGTAGAGGATTTTCAGAAAACCGGGTCACTCGAAGAACTTAATAAGCAGATATGCGACTGCCAGAAATGCGCGCTGGGGAAAACGAGAACTAAATTTGTATTCGGGGTTGGCAATCCTAATGCCGGCGCGATGCTGATTGGCGAGGCGCCGGGACGCGACGAGGATCTGCAGGGTGAACCCTTTGTCGGACGCGCGGGCAAACTTCTCAACGATATATTGAAAGCGATAAAATTCGAACGCGGCGACGTCTATATAGCGAATATTCTAAAGTGCCGCCCTCCTAATAACCGGGATCCTCTCCCGGGCGAAATGGAAACATGCATCCCTTATCTTCACAAACAGATAGATCTGATAAAACCGAAAGTTATATTGTGCCTTGGAAGAGTGGCGGCAAACGGCCTGCTCGGTAAAAAATTATCTCTGGGAGAGCTCCGTGAAAGCGTTTACGATCTCAATGGAATAAAAGTGATGGCTACTTATCACCCGGCAGCGCTGCTTCGTAATCCGAATTGGAAAAGAGGCTGCTGGGAAGATGTGCAAAAATTCAGAAAACTTTATGATGACCTGACTGCCGGCAGTCAGAGTTAACGGATAGTAAAATGGCGAAGAAAACATTTAACCGTCAGGACGGAAAAAGAGACATCGATCTTGAAAAACTGAGATCCGCTTCAAAAATTCCCCCTTCGGTGCCTGAAGTGGAAATGGCTGTTCTGGGTGCGATGATGATTGACAACGACGCGGTCCCGAAAGCAATTGAAGTATTAAAACCTGAGTCCTTCTATGATAAGAGGAACAGGATCATCTTTGAATCGATGGCTTCACTCTATGAATCGAATGAGCCGATAGATACTGTATCCATCTATGAAGAGCTGAAAAAATCGGGCAAAGCCGAAGAAGCGGGCGGGGCTGCATACATCAGCAAACTGACCCAGGATATCTCATCGGCTGCCAATGTCGATTACCATGCAAGAGTGGTTCTCGAAAAATGGATACTCAGACAGCTGATAACCACTTCATTCGAAATCGCTAATTCGGCATATGAGGGGAATGAAGATGTATTCGATCTTTTGGACGCCGCTGAAGCGAAAATTTTCCAGATCTCGGAAAAGGGAATTAAAGAATCTTTCAAGTCGATGGACAAGGCAGTCAAGGAAGCTCTCGAACTGATTGAGGCGATTCATTCAAAAAATATTTCGACTTTTTCAGTCCCTTCAGGTTTTTTTGAATTGGATGATCTGCTGGGCGGATTTCAGAAATCAGATCTTATTATAATCGCAGCCCGTCCTTCAATGGGAAAGACCGCATTTGCCATGTCCGCCGTGCGTAACGCCGCAATTGATCATGGCGTTCCAATTGCCGTATTCAGTCTAGAAATGGCGACAATACAGCTTGCAACAAGATTAATCTCCGCGGAAGCGCGTATCAACGCCCATAACGTGCGGACGGGAAAGTTCAAAGCCGAAGAGGGGGCAAAGATCAGCCGCACTGTTCATAAATTGAGTAAAGCGCCGATATACATAGACGATACGCCCGCGATATCAATTCTTGAACTCCGCGCTAAAGCAAGAAGATTGAAAAATGAAAAAAATATCGGTCTCATAGTAATTGATTATCTCCAACTCCTAAGCGCTTCATACAATATGGAAAGCCGCGAGCGGGAAATTTCCACAATCTCCCGTTCTCTTAAGGCTCTCGCTAAAGAATTAAACGTGCCGGTGATTGCACTATCACAGCTTAACCGGCAGGTCGAATCAAGAACAGATAAAAGACCGATGCTTTCCGATTTGCGCGAATCCGGTTCCATTGAGCAGGATGCCGATGTTGTTATATTCCTGTATCGCCCCGAAGTTTACGGTATTACACAATTTTCAAGCGGTGATATGAACGGGGAAACGACCGAGGGTGTTGCGGAAATTATTATCGGCAAACAGAGAAACGGTCCAATCGGCGATGTCAAATTACGTTTTATGAAAGACTACGCCCGCTTCGAAAATCTGGACAGGTTCAGACAGCAGCTGCCTGCAGGCGCTGAGCAGGCGGCAATAGGCTCCGGCCAAGCAGAGGACTTTCCGATATGAGAGTTGTTTCCGCTGTCGTTCTGCTTTTTTATTTTATTTCTAAATCCTTTGCGCAGCCGGTTTACACTCAGAGAGATGCAGATATCTGCAGCACAAAATTTGATTTGGCGATCCGTAATAATTTCTTCTCTCTTCCTATCGGTCAGCTTATTATTGAAATAGGAAAAAGTTTTATAGGTACCGATTATGCCGCTGCTTCGCTTGAAAAAAACAATGAGGAAAAACTGATAATCAGTCTTACAGGATTGGATTGCTATACTTTTCTGGAATCCTCACTTGTCTTTGCCAGATGCATAAGAGAAGGGAGAACCAATTTTGAAGAGTACGGGAAAGAACTTGAAAACATTCGATACCGCGGGGGAAAGATGGATGGTTATGAGTCGCGTCTTCACTATTTTTCCGACTGGATCTTCGATATGAATAGAAGGGGAATCGGCGCCGATGTGACCGAAATGATTGGCGGTAAACCATACTGTAAAAAAATAGATTTCATGAGCACCCATACATCTTCTTACAGGCAGTTAAAAAATAATCCCGAATTAGTCGGACGTATCGTTAAAATTGAAAAAGAGATCGCCTCAAGAAAAAATCATTACATCCCGCAGGATGAGATAGAAAAGATAGAGGATAAAATTGAGAGCGGTGATATTATCGGGATTACTACTAATGTTGAGGGATTGGATATTGCGCATACCGGAATTGCCATTAGAATGGAGGATGGACGGATTCATTTTATGCATGCGCCTAATGTCGGTTATAAAGTGCAGATAACTGAAAAACCGCTGGCCGATTACATAAAAGGTAATAAAAAACAGACAGGTATCATGGTCTTAAGACCGGAATAAATTCTTAATTCACCCGCCGCTATTTTACCATTCACTTTTTTACAATTTACAATCTGAAATTCATAATTATCAATTGCCTTTTACGAGGCTCAGCAGCACTTCGATATTCTCAAGATCCTCCTTCTGATCTTTACCTTTGGGCGTTTCCAATATTTTGGGAATCTTTTCAAGTTTTTTATCATTCATAATATTGGTGAATCCATCCAATCCAATAAAACCTTTCCCTATATGATCATGTCTGTCAACACGGCTTCCGAGCTCTTTTTTACTGTCGTTCACGTGGAAACACTTCAGCAGATCTAAGCCGATTATCTCATCGAACTCTTTTATTACTTTCTTATATTTTTTTGGATCTTTGATATCGTAACCGGCAGCCCAGATATGAGCTGTATCTATGCACACACACATTCTCTCCTTTTCCTCAACCAGTTCAATGATTTTTTGCAGCTGCTCGAAACGGTACCCAATTGCCGTCCCCTGACCGGCGGTGGCTTCAAGCATACTCAGCACTTTAAACCCTTTAGTCTGTTCATGCACGATATTAAGCGACTCGGCAATTATTTTTATCCCCTCATCCTCTCCCTGTCCGCCGTGGGATCCGGGATGAAAGTTCAGATAGGGGATTCCAAGCAATTCGCATCGGTTTAATTCATCAAGAAATGATTTGCGGGACTTTTCCAGATTCTCGGGATCTTTAGCGCAAAGATTTATCAGATATGAATCATGAGAGACAACCACTTTTACATTGGACTTGCTCTGTTTTTCGCTGAAAGCGGTTATCTCTTTTTCGGTAAGATCTTTTTGAAACCACCGGTTATTGTTTTTAGTAAAGAGCTGAATTGCTGTAAACCCCAACGATTCTCCTCCGTCTATGGCGGAATCAACTCCCCCATTGACAAAAACATGCGCGCCAAGCAACTGTTTCATTTAACTGCCTTTCTATAGTTTCTAATACTTTTCTCGAGAATGATCCCGCGTTTCAAATTTATCACTGTCCGCTATTTTTCAAAACCAAAAAAGCTAATAATTAGTTCATGAATTAATTTTCTTTTTGGTTCAAAGATAATATTATTGTTGTGAAAAAATTATGGAATGATAATCTTAAATGAGAATATTTATCACTGGCGGGAGCGGATTGCTGGGGCAGTATCTTAATTTGGAATTAAGCAGAAAACATGAGATTCTGACTCAGTACAATAATAATGTCGGAAACTGCGGGAAATTTAACAGCATCCGTTTTGATATTACGGATTACTCAAGATTGGAGGGAGCGTTCAGCGGCTTTATACCGGAGATCGTAATACATACAGCGGCAGTTTCAAATCCAGAAAAAGCAGATCTGCTGCCGAAAGATAAAGTGTATGATGTGAATGTGAATGCGACCGCTAAAATTGCTGAACTTTCCTCAAAGTTCAACGCCAGATTGATATATCTCTCAACAGACCTTGTTTATGCCGGATACCGCGGTTCGATGCTGAATGAAGACGCTAAACTTATTCCCCACTCATTATATGCGGAAACTAAATTAATGGGGGAGGTGAAAATCCGGGAGACTTTCGATAATTATCTCATCCTGCGTACGGCCCTGCAATATGGCTTTGGACTGAATGGTACTGCCAATAATTTTCATTTAGCTTATGGATCCCTTAAGAACAATAAACCTGTAAAACTTTTTACAGATCAGTACAGATCGCCTCTCTCCCTGCTGGAATCAGCCCGGATTATCGGATTGCTTGCCGAAAAAGATATTCGGAAAGAAATGGTTAATTTTGCGGGAGCGGAAAGATTAAACCGTTATGAAATGATAGAGATATTATGCGAAATGGCCGGCTTAGATAAATCATTATTAATAAAAACAACGATGGAAGAGGCCGGATTAGAATATAAAGTCCGGGATGTTTCGCTGAGTACCGAAAAACTTCTTTCTTTCGGGATCAATCTGCTCTCTTACCGCGATTCGATCAAACAAATTTTATCCGGTGAATTTAATAATGAATAGTCTGGATCTGGAATACATACAAAGATGCTTTGAACTGGCCCGCAACGGAAGAGGTGAAGTCTCGCCCAATCCGCTTGTAGGAGCAATAATTGTGAAAGACGGCCGGATAATTTCCGAAGGTTATCATAAAAGATATGGAGCGCCCCACGCGGAAGCCGAGGCAATTAATGCGGCCCGGGAGGATCTGAATGGTGCGACTCTCTACTGCAATTTAGAACCATGCTGTCATCAGGGAAAAAAAACTCCTCCCTGCGTCCCGCTGATAATTAAAAGCGGAATCAGGAGGGTTGTAATCAGTAATCTGGACAGGAATCCGGAGGTGAACGGAAAAGGAGTTCTGCAGTTATCCGCTGCGGGAATAGAAGTTGTAAGCGGCGTCTTCGCGGATATCGGTGAAAAATTAAACCGGTTCTTCTTCAAATCGGTTAGGACTAAAATTCCGTATGTAACTGTAAAGATTGCACAGTCCCAAGACGGATTTATAAATTCCGTCAATGTAGAAAGAACAAAAATCACTTCTGACAATGCCGAACTGTTTGTACATCATCAGAGATCCATTTTCGATGCTGTACTTGTTGGCGCGAATACGATAAATGTGGATAATCCTAAACTTACCGTGAGAAGAGTGGACGGGAGAGATCCCGTAAGAATTATTCTTGATGGAATGCTCCAATCCAATGTTTATTCGGATATTTTCAATGATGCCGGCAAAGCGCTTACGTGGGTAATAACATCAAAGAAAGCCGATCCGGCTAAAAAAGGATTTTTGGAGAGAAGGGGAATCCGCATAATCGAATTGATCTCCGATTCCGCGGGTAGAATCGACCTGAATTTAATTCTGAAAATTCTTCATAATAATAACATCGGTTCTCTGTTTGTTGAAGGGGGTGCCGAGATTTTTGATCAGTTCATCCGGCAAAATCGGTTTGACGAATTAATAATACTCGAGTCGCCTATGCTTCTCGGCTTAGGAAAAAAACCATTCAGCGCTCCGTTTCCGACAAATGTTAAACTGGAATCGGTGGAGGAACTGCCTCCTGATAAGAAAAAAGTGTATAAAAAAATTGATTAGTTTGATAAAACTCTCTCAGTTGATATCTTTCCGGTATGTTTACAGGATTGATTGAAGAAATAGGAAAACTCGCAGCCGTCGAGATTATTCCGGGCGGGAAGCGTTTTAAAATTACCGCCGGAAAGATTTTTGACGATTTGAAAATTGACGACTCTGTATCGGTCAACGGAGTATGCCTAACTGTAACAGGGATAGAAGGCAAGGTATTCTTCTGTGATGCTGTCGGAGAAACGCTAACGAAGTCAACTCATAATGATTTTAAACCGGGAACTCTGCTGAATATTGAACGTGCAATCCGTATGAACGACCGGTTGGGCGGGCACCTTGTTCAGGGGCATGTAAATGGGACAGGAGTTATCACCGGACTCACCCGGCTGGGTGAAAACTATTCTCTTGATATTGAAATCCCGGCCGGTCTGACAAAATACATTGTTGATGAAGGATCTGTTGCCATCGACGGTATCAGTTTAACGGTTGCCCGGATAACAGACAGAAAAATTGTCATTTCGGTTATTCCTCATACCTGGAAATCAACAAATATATCTTCCAGAAAAAAAGGGGATAAGGTAAATATTGAAACGGATATTCTTGCAAAATATATTGAAAAAATCCTGCTGCATCACAAAGACGACGGCAATAAATTTTCTGATAACTGGTTTAAAAATTTAGGGTATTAGAATGGTTGATGATTCTTCGGTTCAAAATATGAATACGGTTGAGGAAGCGATTGCAGATTTCAGAAATGGAAGGATGGTTGTTGTGATAGATGACGCCGACCGCGAGAATGAGGGTGACCTCATCATGGCGGCAGCTCTTATAAAACCGGAAGACGTAAATTTTATAACGAGGGAAGCGCGCGGGATCTTGTGTCTTGCTATTGATGAACCGCGGGCCAAGGAATTGAATCTTGAATTTATGGTGGAGGATAACACTGCTCTGCACCAGACCCCGTTCACAGTTTCAATAGACTACCTTCACGGCACTACAACAGGGATTTCGGCAAAGGATAGGGCTAAGACGATACGCGCCGTCGTGGATGGGAAATCTGGACCCAATGACTTTGCGAAACCGGGTCATATCTTTCCTCTGATTGCCCAGAAGGGGGGCGTATTAAAACGTTCGGGACATACTGAAGCAGCCGTTGATTTAGCGCAGCTTGCCGGTTTATATCCTGCCGGCGTTCTATGCGAAATAATGGATGCTGATGGTTCGATGGCACGAACTCCTGAACTTATAAAATTTGCGGCTAAGCATGGCCTCCGGATTATTACTATTGCCGATCTTATCGAATACCGCAGAAAAAAAGAAAAACTGGTTAAAAGCCGGGTTGTGGTTGATATGCCCTCGCGGTTTGGAAATTTTAAATTGCATCTGTATGAAAGTCTTCTTGATCCAACAGATAATCCTATCGCCCTTGTGAAGGGGGATATAGGAAACGGTGAACCGGTATTAGTGAGAGTTCATTCCGAGTGCCTGACAGGAGATGTTTTCGGATCGATGCGCTGCGACTGCGGAGATCAGCTTGCCGCCGCGCTGATGATGATTGAGAAAGAGGGAAAGGGTGTTCTTCTCTATATGAGGCAGGAGGGAAGAGGAATAGGTCTTGTAAACAAACTTCTGGCCTACGGTTTGCAGGAGGAAGGGAGCGATACGGTTGAAGCAAATGAGATGCTTGGATTTAAAGCTGATTTAAGGGATTACGGTATAGGAGCGCAGATTCTTAAGGATCTGGGTTTGAAGAAGATTCGATTGATAACCAACAATCCCAAAAAGATAGTGGGATTGCGGGGCTTCGATCTGGAAATTGTCGAGCGTGTTCCGGTTGAAATAGAACCTAATGAAAATAATGAACGGTATCTCAGAACAAAACATGAAAAATTGGGACATCTGTTAAATTTAACCCATCATAAAAAGAAATTTTAATTTAAGGAGGATATATGGCAAGAATGATTGAAGGTCAGCTCTCGGCGAAGGGCAAAAAATTCGGAATAGTTGTATCAAGATTTAATGAAATGATCTCGAAGAGTCTTCTATCCGGCGCATTCGACTGCCTCGCTCGCCACGGCGCGGACGAGGAAGAGATAGTAGTTGCATTTGTTCCGGGTTCATTCGAAATCCCGCTTATAGCGAAAAAAATGGCGGAATCGAAAAAATATGACGCTGTAATATGTCTGGGCACGCTGATCCGCGGCGCAACTCCCCACTTTGATTATATCGCTTCGGAAGTTTCCAAAGGGATTGCAAATGTTTCACTGTCAACCGGAATTCCGGTTATTTTCGGCATCGTTACTTCCGATTCCATTGAACAGGCTATTGAAAGAGCCGGAACCAAGGCGGGTAATAAAGGATGGGATGCGGCTTTAAGCGCTATCGAGATGGCTGATCTGGCTGATAAATTCTAGGTGTTTTATAGTACGCAGATCGGAAAGGTCTGTGTACTATTTTTCTTTTAACACTTCAAATTTATTCTTCAGAAGGTCATTAACAATTTCTGGATTAGCTTTACCCTTCATCGCTTTCATTATCTGTCCTACAAAAAATCCGAATACTTTTTCTTTTCCGCTCAGATATTCCTCCACCTGTTTCGGATTTGCTGAAAAAATGTTTTCGATCTCCTTCTCAATGGTTCCGGTGTCGCTTATCTGAACCAGATTTTTCACTTCTACTATCTCTTCGGGACTCTTTCCTGAGATCAGCATTTCCGCAAATATCTCTTTGGCAATTTTGCCGCTTATAGTCTTATTGTTTATCAGTTTTATCATCCGTCCGAGATTTTCGGGGGAAACAGGAATTTCACTTACCGGAATATTCTGATCATTAAGGTGTTTTAGAACATCGGTCATAATCCAATTGCTGACGGATTTGTAATCATCGGTTGTATTCAATACGCTTTCATAATAATCCGCGAGCGCACGTGATGAAGTAAGAATATCCGCATCGTACCCGGGAAGCGAATATTCATTCATTAAACGGTACTTTCTTTTCTCGGGCAGTTCGGGAAGAGTCAGGGCAATTTCATTTTTCCATTTTTCATCAACAATTACGGGCATCAGATCGGGATCCGGAAAATATCTGTAATCATGCGCTTCCTCTTTGCTTCGCATCGGAATAACTATATTCCGGTCGGCATTCCATAAAAGGGTCTGTTGAATAATCCTTCCGTTTTCCTCAAGTATATCGATCTGTCTTCCAATCTCAAACTCAATCGCCTTCTCAACATTTCTGAACGAGTTCATATTCTTAACTTCCGTTTTCGTGCCGAGTTTTTTTTCTCCGGCTAGGCGGACGGAGATATTCGCGTCGCATCGCAATGACCCCTCTTCCATATTACCGTCGCATATTCCCAGATATGTTACTATCTGCTTCAGTTTAGTGAGATAAAGATAGGCCTCTTCGGCTGAGCGCAGATCCGGTTCACTGACAATCTCCATTAAAGGCGTCCCGCACCGGTTCACATCAATAAGTGTTGCGTTTCCCTGATCGTGAATCGATTTGCCGGCATCCTCCTCCATATGAATTCTGGTAATTCCGATCTCTCTACTGCTGCCGTCGCCGAGTTCAATTAAGATATTTCCGTTTTCACAAATCGGTTCCTCGAACTGAGAAATCTGGTATCCTTTGGGCAGGTCGGGGTAGAAATAATTTTTTCTCGCAAAAATTGAACGCTCCCTGATCTTACACCCGGTTGCCAGCCCCATTAAGACTGTATATTCGACAACTTTCTTATTCAGCACCGGAAGGACGCCAGGATGACCCAGGCAGACAGGACATACATTAGTATTCGGCGGTGAATCGAATATTGTTGAGCATCCGCAGAATATCTTTGTTTCTGTCGATAACTGGGCATGAACTTCCAGTCCGATCACCGCCTCGTATTTCTTATCCATCATCTGTATTACCCGATATTTCAGCGGCGAATATAATTAATTATTATCAACCCGTACAGAGTTTCTGCTTTCGACATTCCGGGCATAATAATCTGCTAAAATGGAATTTTACTTTCTAATGGTAATTATTCATATTGAAAAGGAAATATCATAACATTTCGGAAAAAGGGTATTATGAATCTAGATGTTTTAATTTTTGCCGCTCACCCGGATGACGCAGAACTCTCGATGGGAGGTACAATTGCCGCATTGACCGGCAGCGGAATAAAAGTAGGCGTAGTCGATCTCAGCAAGGGTGAACTGGGTACCAGAGGATCGGTGGATACAAGAAAAATTGAAGCGTCTGACGCGGGTGAGATACTGAAACTTTCTCATAGAGAAAATCTGGGTCTTAAAGACGGGTCATTAAAATTCAGCGAGTCTTATCTGAAAAAAATTATCACAAAGATTCGCAAACATCAACCCAAAATAATTTTTGCCCCCTACTTCAACGACCGTCATCCGGATCATATAGGCACATCTCAGCTGGTAAAGGAAGCGATGTTCTTTTCCGGACTCTCCAAAATTGATACGGAAGACAATGACAGAATCCAAGTCCCTTTCCGCCCCCAAAAACTTTTCTATTACATGCAGACTTATGAATTTAAACCGACATTCATAGTAGATATAAGCCGCACTTTTGACATCAAAATGAAGGCTATTCTTGCTTATCATACTCAGTTCCATAATCCGGAAAGCAGAGAACCTGAAACATTTATCAGTCAGCCAAATTTTCTCAAATTTATTGAAGCCCGCGCTAAATATTTCGGATTTAAGATTGGCAAAGATTACGGCGAAGCATTCTACTGTGAAGAAGAGATTGAATTCGATCTTTTAGGCGCACTCAGGAATTGAACTACTAAGAAGAGAATAAGTCAATTGAGACTAAATTCATTTCACATCAAAAGCCTAGGTTTTTATTTAGGGATTATTCTTTTTTTGGTTATTTGGCTCCTTGCCGATTTCGGGATTGAATATCATAATGCCAAATTAGTTGCAGCAACCGCATCGCTTATGGCCGCCTGGTGGATCTTCGAATCGGTACCGCTCTCAGTAACATCATTGGTCCCCCTGATTTTATTCCCTGTTACAGGCGCCCTTTCCTCCTCTTCCGCCGCGGCTCAATATATGAATACAACTATATTCCTCTTCATCGGAGGATTTGTAATCGCCATTGCTATGGAGAAGTGGAATCTTCATAAAAGGATAGCATTGAGTGTGATTCTTTTCTTCGGCAGCAATCCCTCAAAGATCATTCTCGGATTTATGACGGCTTCCGGTTTCATCTCGATGTGGATTTCCAATACCGCAACCTGTCTTATGGTTCTGCCTATCGGGCTCTCTATAATTTATAAAGTCGAAAAGGAATTCGGGAAAGAAAGAAGCGCTAATTTTTCGAAAGCGCTGATGATTGCAATTGCCTACTCGTGTACAATCGGTGGTATTGCAACATTGATTGGAACTCCTCCAAACTTAATCTTTCTGAGAATGTATAAAATTACTTTCCCCGAATATCCTTTGATGAAGTTCGGCGAATGGATGTTGTTCGGCGTCCCTATTGCGATTGTAATGATGTTTCTTGCCTGGCTTGTCTTAACTAAAATTGTATTCCGTTTGGATAAAAATCTTATACTCGACAAAAAAATAATCAGGGAAGAGAAGATAAAATTGGGGGAGATGACGTTTGAAGAAAAAGCGGTAATGACAATTTTTATTATGACCTCTTTTCTATGGATTTTCAGAAGCGATCTGGATCTGGGAATTCTGAAAATTCCGGGATGGTCAAATTTATTTTCTACTGCTTCGTTTATTGAAGACAGCACTGTAGCTATAACCATGGCATTGATTCTATTCCTCATCCCGTGCGGTTCAGCGGGAGATAAGAAAAAATTCATTTTGGAGCAGGATGATATCTTGAAAATCCCATGGGATATTGTCCTCTTATTCGGGGGAGGATTTGCGCTGGCCGAAGGTTTCGTCCAGAGCGGATTATCTAAATTAATCGGTCATGAATTTCTGATGCTTAAAAATATTCCTCCGCTGGCGTTGGTTGCTGTAATCTGTATAATTGTGGTTTTTTCAAGTGAACTTACATCGAATACGGCACAGACTACAATTATGCTTCCTCTTCTTGCTTCATTGGCTAAAGAGATAGATGTCAATCCGCTGATGATAATGGTACCAGCTACTTTTTCGGTCTCGCTTGCATTTATGCTTCCCGTGGGCACTCCCCCAAACGCAATTGTTTTCGGCAGCCAGCGGCTTAAAGTATGGGATATGGTTAAAGCGGGCTTCATATTGAATATTGTCGGCATTATAGTCATTGTACTATTCACCAAATTATTCTTTTTGTAGAATCTTTTAGAATTGTATATCATCATATGATAAAGAAAAGGAGCTTCTATGGCATATTACAATTCCAAGACGGTCAATTATACTTTTGATGATGCGATTGCAAAAGTAACAGATGAATTGAAAAATGAGGGTTTTGGCGTTCTAAGCGAGATTGACGTTCAGGCCACGCTAAAGAAAAAACTTGATGTTGATTTCAGGAAATATAGAATTCTGGGCGCATGCAATCCTCCCAGCGCTTACAAAGCGCTGCAGGCTGAAGAAAATATTGGAGTGCTTCTCCCGTGCAATGTAATTCTCCAGGAAAAAGAGGAAGGAATAGTACAGGTGAGTATGGTCAATCCAATGGAATCAATGCAGGCTGTAAGAAATGAAACTCTGGAAAAAATCGC
>JBAYWA010000003.1:0-19764 GCA_041674325.1 Melioribacteraceae bacterium
ATGGCTTTGATTATTGACTGTGAGGGAAACCGGATAGCTCTTCATTCAAATAAATGAATCGATCTATATTACGGCGGAATAAAGAAATTCCGCCGCTGAAGCGAGAAATTAAATTCTCGACAGGAACCGGAGACAATTAATCCGTCCGCTCCTTGAACAGATCCAGAAATTCATGCAGAAGAACGCTGTTTTCAACCGGCTTTGTAATAAACTTTGTTGCCCCGGCTTTGAACGCGTTTTCCCGATCTTTTCTTAACGCGTTTGCCGTAACTACAACTATCGGTGTTGTTTTATAAGACTCCATCTGCCTAAGCTCTTCGATTAGTACCAGTCCGTTTTTTTCGCTTCTCAGTGAAAGATCTATCAGGAACACGTCATAAACATTTTTTTCGATGGAAGAATAGAATTGGGGAACCGTTTGTGCTATATCTACAAGAAAATGATTAGTCAGCACCTTGCTGAATATCTGAATTATCCAATCGTCATCTTCTATTATTAATAGTTTTGGTTTCGCTGCCATGATCTGTTCCATCAAAAAAAATCCGCGTTTATGAATTATTGGGAAACTGTAAAATATACCTGGTCCCAATTGCTTTTTTAGTTTCTACGGTGATATTAATATTATTTATCTGGCAATATCTTTTTACGAGAGCCATTCCCAGGCCGGTCCCCTCATATTTTCTCGAGTACCCCTGTTCTTCCTGTGTGAACGGTTCGAAAAGTTTGGGCAGATATTCGTCCGAAATACCAATCCCGGTATCGGAAATCATAACCGTGAGGGTCCCGTTCGCATCCTTATCCACTTTTATCTCAACGCTACCCAGGTGAGTGTATTTTATCGCGTTATCTATAAGATTTGCGAATATCTGGGAAGTGCTGAAATAATCCGCGTTGATCATTGTGTCGGAATTGTTTGAAATGATCGAGATCTGCAATCCCTTTTTCCGTGCGGCAATTTCATACTCGTTGAAGATATTTTCAAGCAGGTCTTTGACCAGATCAAAATCCGAGCGGAACAATTCATACGTACCCGTCTGAAGTTCCGACATGTTCAGAATCAACTCAACGGTTCTTATAATTCTCTTTCCGGCGGCATCAATTCCTTTAAAACTGGTAATCATATCATCTGTGAGGTGTTCCCGCAATTCCTCTCTTAGCAATTGAGTGAATCCTACAACTACGTTTAAGGGAGATCTTATTTCGTGCGACATCTGCGCGAGAAATTCCGATTTCAGCTTGCTTGCTTTTTCGGCCTCCTCTTTCGCGTGAATTAATTCTTCCTCTTCTTTTTTCTTAATAGAAATATCGCGCGCTATAGAGAGGGCCACCTTTCTGTCTTCATACTCAACCAATCTTATGCTGATACCTACGGGGATGCGGGCTCCTTCTTTTGTCTGATAGACGGATTCAAAATAGAGTTCTCCCGCTTTCGTCAGCTGCTGCATCCTGGAAGCTACCAGTTCAGTGTTTTTCGGAAAATTCAGTTCAACGGTTGTCAGCTTAAGAAATTCCTCTCTTGTATATCCAAACTTCTGGATGGCATAGTTGTTTACTTCTATAATTCTGCCGTTCAACTCAAGGAGGAAGATAGCGTCACCGGCCGTTTGGAATAGAGTCTTAAATTTTTGTTCCGACTGACGGAGAGCTTCTTCCGCTTTTTTCCTTTTTATCTCTTCTTTTAAAACCGCGCGGGCTTTGATAATATAATAAAGATAAGCGGATGACCCTAGAATCAGGAGAAGAACAATGATCACCCATTTATTCATGAATACTCTCATTGTACTGATAACTTCACCCTCGGGAGCGGTTACAATAATTGCCCAGAATCTGTCCGCCACTTTAACCGGATAATAGCTTACAAAAACTTCTTCATCGTCAGAGCTCTTTCCGTTGGGATCGTGCCACGTATAAAGTCCCGAACCGGTTTCTCCGTTCGCAGCCTTCTTGAGCATTGATAGTATGGATGGGGATTTCTCAAAAAGGTCGAAAGCGTTTTTATTGTTATACTTTGAATAAGGGCTGTAGATGACCACCCCATTCTGGCTGATTGTCCAGGCGGCGCCGCTTTGTCTGATCTTAATATTGCTGAGATAATTTTTTGATAAGGTTTCAAACGGTATTAATATTGCAAGCCCGCCCTTGAAAACGCCATTTTTGAATACGGGCACATAATAGGCAATGCTTCTGAATCCCTGAACCGCATCGAAAACATCACTCAGAACTTCCTGATGCGTGCTTAGAATTTTTTTAATATGCTCCTGATGCCTTATATCAATACCGATATATTTCGGATTGTAGGGAACCGTGTGTATAATTTTTCCCGTTTCATCAACTCTGGTGATCGCCCTAATTTCGGGGGTATGTCCCTGATATATTATGTTTATTAAATCTTTTCCGGATTGCGTCATATCAATCACGGAAGACTGCCGTGCCATAAATTTGAGAAGAAGATTATAATCGTTAAAAAATAATCTAATCCCTGTTTCGGCCTGGTGCGCGTGGGTCATCTGCTCTATGTTCAGCTGGTTTACGGTCTCCTGTCTTACATCGTGGTAGGCGGAGTAGAGCAAAACGATGCAGAAAGAAATGATGACCACCGGCACAAAAATCAGTTTTGTAAAACTCATTTAATTTTCCGAAAAATATTAAAAGCCCGCCATTTATCTAATAAAGATTAAAGATTGTACTTTTTTACCAAATCCCTGGATCGGGAAGAAAGCCGCGCGTTAGCAAGATTATCGATAATTAGGAGCAGATTTTCAACCTTTGCTTTGCCGACAGTCTGCTTAAGATAGATTTCTATAAGATAGCGCACAGCCGAATATCTTTCTCTTTCCCCGGTCGAATTAACCGCTCTGTCGAAATACTGTTCCGCTTTGTCAAAATGGTTATTTCTAAAATAAAACACACCGATCAATAAATTGTATTCATCTTCAAAGCTTTTTAATCGCGTAAAATCCGGTTTTGATTTTAAAAATTGTTCAACATCCGCCGCGGATTTATCAAATGCGATGTCTATTGAAAGTTCGCGCAACCAGCGGAATTCCTTTTCATTTTTTCTTGCCGAGAGCAATTCATCCTTGAACCGGTCGCTTAAAGTGGGTTCATATTTTTTTACGCGGGCGTTATCTCCGTTGAGCCAGCTGTTTATAACAATGAAATAGCGCGAAGCGTTGGCGCCGCCCCGGTATAATGTTTTTTCGTTCAGAAGCGCCTTCTCGCCGTGTTGAATTGCGAGGGCCGGATTTCCGGTTATATCGTAAAACCGTGCTTTAGCATAATCATCTATCAGATTATCCTTATCGCTCCTGATAATCTCCCCGGCTTTTTTAACCTCCCACAAATTCATAAGGGTCTGGCAGTAAGCATTCAGAGTTCTTTTGTTTTTGGGAAAGCGGTCCAGAAATTTTTCAAAAAACGGAAGAGCTGCGTATTCATTCCCCTCGAGACTTGAATACACTTCAATCATTGTCAGCGAAGTCTGACCGAATGTTAATTTGCCATTGTCGTAGGCGAGCTTTAAATAATTCAACCCCGTTTCCCTGCTGCCGGAAAGACCAAGAACGCCGGCGATGAACCCTGTTACGCCGCTCATCCTGTCCGCATAGTATTCAAGCATCCCCAACACTAAATAGGCGTCGTAAAACTTGGGATCGGCTTTGAGTACCTCCTGCATATAATTTTTGGCTTTTTTCCCGCTTTTAAATGCGCTCCACCACGACGCGTCGACACCGTAAATGCGCGCCAGATAAGCGTAGATGGTTCCGTAATAAAATTTATTTTCCACCGAAAAATTTGAATCGTCAATCTTGTCGATTATATTTTCACAATAATTGATTATCTCTTTGTTGAGAGTTTTTCTCCCCTCATCCCGTTTGGAAGGATCTAGTTCCGCAACTTTTTGATAGTACTCGAAGATTTTTGTATTTATGAGATAGTAATAGTATTTCGGCGAAGTCTGATTTATGTTAATCTGGTCCTGACATAATTTTTTTGCGAGGTCGTACTGTTCATTAAATGTATATTGAATTATCCGCTGATCGACCGGTCCGGGCTCGGCGGGTTTCCCGGAGATAATGGAGGTGAATATCAACAGGAATAATAGTTTTTTAATCATAGTTAAAGCGCAATTTGTTCGAATTATTCTTTATTCTAATATTAAAATAGTTAAAAGATTTGAAATTGGGGCTCCCTTAAGGTGATATCCGGGAAGGATAAGTTTGTGAATAGTATCATAGTAAAAACCGGACGACTTGAGATCATTTCGGGATCGCTTGAGCATATCAAAGCGGAGTTAAAAGATCTTCAGGAGCTTTCCCGGCTCCTCGATGCTGAAATTCCCGCCGACTGGCCCCCGCCGTTAAACGACGAGCAGTCTCAAAACTATTTTCTGAAATACGCCGAAGAACACCCCGATACACGCGGTTACAGTTTCTGGTATATAATCCTTCCCGAAAACGGCAGTCGTAAATTAATAGGCGGTATCGGTTTTAAAGGGGAACCGGACGAAAAAGGCGCGATCGAAATCGGATACTCGATTTTGGAGAACCGTCAGTGTAATGGATATGCGCCGGAGGCCGTCGCGGGGCTGGTTAAGTGGGCATTCAATCAGGAGGGTGTTAAATCCGTAATTGCCGAGACTCTTCTGGATGGGATCGGATCTCAAAAAGTGCTTCTCAAAAACGGATTTCGGTTAGCCAGTCCGGGCTCCGAAGATGGAGTTATAAGATTCGAACTGTCTAAAAAATATATTAAGTTGTAAATGAAAAACTGTCAGCTCATTTAAAGGTTTCTGAAAGGAGAGGCATTTCAAGATTCTACAATAAATTCCCGGAGTTGAAAATGAAACACAAATACTTATTTGCAGCCCTGTTTATACTTTCCTCCTTTATTACATCGCGCGCCCAGATAGACAGATTCAGCAGTAATCCTATCCCGAAATTAAACGTCCTAGGCGTTGCATTATCAGAAAATGTTGAATCAGCCAACAAAATGTTCAATGAATTCTTCAAGGAAAAAATGCGGCTTGATCTCCAGTTCAATTATGTAATCGATCCCACCTATAAGAAATTAAAAGATCAGAAAGCCGTGGATATCTCTTTCTTCGGCAAGAGCGCAAGCGGTAAAAAATTTGAATCGAAGCTCGATACCGAACTCGAATTGAATGCTAATCTCAATACGCTGTTAATTCTGGACAGGTCAAAAAAGGTGAGAGCTTTTTCACAGGTCGCAACAGTGGATTTTGACGAGATGGGAAGGATAGTCGAAGAGCTTCTCTTAAATCTGGACGGCAAAGAACTGATAAGCGTCGATTCGGAAAAACCGGACGAAGCGATAGGGTGGCAGACGGATCTCGGAAAGGAAAATTCCGAGAAAGAGAAGAAGGGAATTGTAATCGATTTCGGCGCAAGTGAAAATTACTGGTACAAATTTCTGGGCAAAGAACTGCCGAATGTTGATCTGGTGAAAAATGACGGAACGGCGACATCGCTTCACGAATCATTGAATAATCAGGTTAGCGTGGTTCTTATATTTGTCGCTTCCTCGGAGGAAGAGATGCAGTACTTTACGGGAGGAACCGCGTTTATGATGAATCTGGCTAAAGAGCTTTATGAAAGCTTTACATTGCAGAAAGCAGAACCGGGAGATGAGTTCATGAAAAACGCCGTACCTGATAATCCGTCATCTCAAAAATAAAATTCCGACCCCTCTACGGAGGGGTTTTTTATCTTCCCTGAAACATTTTTCTATCCGGCACAATAAAACATAAGTCATTCCGTTTACAATAATAGAAAAAAGAGTTTTATGAGCTCGACTCAGGAACAGAATCTTATAGAAAGATGCCGCAACGGGGATTCTTCCGCTTTCGGACTGTTAATACAGCCGTACCGGAGGCAGCTATTCTCCTATCTGTTCAGATTAAGCGGCGATAGAATCCAGTGCGAAGACCTTTTTCAGGAAACATTGATTAAAACATGGCGGGGAATAAAAAAATATTCGGAACGTCAAAAATTTTCATCGTGGCTCTTTACTATCGCCCATAATACGGCGATTGACAATCTGCGTTCAAGAAGAAAAGATGAATTTATCTCTCCGGCGGATACGGAAGAATTAAAAAGCGGATCAGATCCACATAGTGATCTTGTTAATAGCGAGACAAAAAAAATGATAGAAACCGCGATGGGAAAATTATCGGAGAAACAAAAAGAGGTTCTGCTGCTCCGGCTCTATGGCGATTTGAGTTTCAAAGAGATATCCGGACTGACAGGCGAGCCCATTAATACTGTTCTTTCCCACATGCATTATGCGGTTAAAAAACTTAAAAAATTTATCGGAAAAAGAGATGTATAGCGAAAATAGAGCGGCTTGCCGCGAATTTGAAAAAGAAATGTGGCTCTTCATAGCGGATGAATTACCCGAAGATCGGATGAATTTCTGGAAAGAACATCTTTCCGGATGCGGGAGCTGTCTCTCCGGGTTGGAGGAGGGAGTTAAGCTAAGTTCTGTTTTTAAAGTGGAAAGCCTTGTCGATTTAGACGACTCCCGTTTTAATAGTATGATTGAAAATGCGGCCTGGAAAAAGAGATATAATCTTAAAAACTTCTTCGGAACCGGAACTCTTTTCGGCGAAAAGGGGAGCATCTACGGCAAAGCCGCTTTTGCCGGATCGCTTGCGGTCATAGCCATAATAATTTCACTCGCCACACACCAGTCAATAAAAGTGGAGAATATACCAAGAGAAGTGCTCGACTGGAATGATTCCGGAATAACAACGCAAATAAAGGAAATTAAGGAGCAGATCGATTTTATGAGCGAGGATAACTGGGACAAACAGATTCTTCTGCTTGATGAGAGAATTGGCAAAATGGAAAATGAATCGGATAAATTTTCGTTTAATAAATAGGAGAATGAAGATGAAAAAAATATTAATTGCAGTTATCGTTTTGGCGCTGACAATACCGGCATTTAATCTCCGGGCTCAGGTTGCCAGTAGCTCTGGAACAAATGCCTCAACCCTTCAGGATGTAGAGCGGGCTTACGTAGCACAGGTTCAGGGCGGGGAAATGACGAAGGAGGAAGAGGAGCGCTATCTTAAAAATCTGTCGCCGGAACTTAAGTCCAAACTGGAAGAGATAAAAAAACTGAACAAGAAAAAATATTTTCAATTGTTAAGAGAGACTTCCCATTTGTCGGGTTTTTTCAATTATTCGGGGACTTCGAGCGGATATGCAGTCGGCCGGGCGCTTTCCATTTACGAAGAAGCCACAAAAGAACGGAACGAACAGCTGAAAAAACAAAAAGAGCTTGAGGTCGATGTGGAGCTCTTTGCTCTCAAATACAAAGCAGCAGACAGCGCGAATCAGCAGAAGATTAAATCTGATCTGCAGACGGCGTTGACTCAATTGTTTGACATCAGGGAATCGCAGAAGCAGGAGGAAGTAAAACAGCTTGAAAAACGTCTTGAAGAACTGAAGGAATCGTTAAAAGCACGCAAACAGAACAAGAGTGAAATTGTACAGCGCAGAATTCAGGAACTGCTCGGCGATTCGAGATATCTGAGATGGGAATAATTTTTCAAACAAGCCCTCTTGATTAAAAGAGGGCTTGTTTTTGCCGGATTAATAAATTACTTAAGAGCCGCTTTTATTTTTGCGGCATCACCGGAAGAAAAATAACTGCACGCGCCCTTCTTTGCCGCGGGTTTTAATTTTAGATCCAGAATAGCTTTCTTAACCTGTCCCGGCGAAACAGAGAGGTTTGCGGCAATTTTACCGGCCGTTAATAATTCGGCTTTTTCTTCTTTCATAAAAAATCCTTCATATTTAATAGTTTTTTTATCTAAAACACCGCGCAGGTATTTATATTTTCAAACACGCGGCGGATTAGTCAATTCGCAAATTATCTTCCTTCTTTTTCGAGTGCTTTAAAATACTTTCTTATCAAATCCTCGTAATCCTTTTTATACCGCTCTTTCACCGCCCTCATCAGCTCATCTTTAAGTTTATTTTTCCCTTCATCGGTATTGAGGAGCAAATCCGGAGGCGTGGTTCTTGTTGAGCTTTTCCCTGATTCTGATTTTCTCTCTTTTTCAAAATCTCTCTCATTCATTGAGCGCTGAGCGTCCAGAAGTTTTGTAAGAATCTTCTCCTGCTGTTTTAAAAGATCATTGTTTAATTTCTGAGACTCCAGATTTGATACTACCTCTTTCATATCGCCCAATATCTTATCGAGATTCCCGGCAATGCTTTTGGATTGCCCGCTCTCTTTCGCCTCCCTGCTCATCTGTTCAAGCGATTTGCGTATCAGTTCCTGCTGCTGTGCAAGCCGCCCCATCTCCGCCATCATCTGTTGCGACATCTGTCCGCTGTTCAGCATCTGAGTCATCTGATTTAAGCTCATCTGCTGATTGCCAAGCTTCTGAAGCTGCTGCATCAGGCTCATCATTCCGCCCCCAGATCCCCCGCCGTTCATCATCTGATCCATTGCGCCTTTCATTAAGCCCGCGGCTTCATTTAATGACCCCATCGCATTTCTCTGCATCTGGGCAGAGGGCTGACCCTGATTATTCTGCATTGAGTTCATCGACTGACGCATTTCCGATAAAGCTCTCCCAAGTGATTTCCCCATCTCCGGAGTAATTGCGAAAGTTTTTTGAGAAAGATCGCTCATATTCTTAAGAACCTTTCCAAGATTTGTATAAATCCGGCTCTGCTCTCGAAGATTTTTATTTAATTCATTTGAATAGGGACTTAATAATTCGCTATCGTTTTTCAGTTTCTCCTGGTCTTTCGACAGCGTAAGAAGATCGCCCATTATTTTCATCATATCGTAAAATGTTTTAGTTTGGTTCATCTGCTGCATACTCGACTGCATACTCTGCATCTGCTTATCGAGGTTTTTCATGTTATGTGAAAGCCGCTGCTGATTCTGAATTGCCTCGGATTTTTGCTGACGCTCGAGTTCTGCGGAAGCCTCTTCGGAAATATTATCATTGTTTTGCTTTTCAAATTCTTTTTGAAGTTTGTCCAGCTGATCTTTCGGCATATCTTCCATGCCGTTCATAAGATCATCAAGCTTATTCATCTCCCCGCCGAGATTTTTTAAATCGCTTGTAATTTCCTTCTGCCGGTTGGTAAGTTCCTCACGTTTCGGTTTCTCAGACAGGGACGCCTGGCTGGTCTTCTCCTTTAGTTCATCAATTTTCTCCGAGAGTTCCTGTGTGCGCTTCGATAATTCATCAACTTTTTGTTCCACCCGGATCCGTTTAAGAAGGTTAAGAGTGCGTTCTATACTTTTCCTGATGTATTCTTCATTAGCTTTCAATTCATCCATAGACATTTGAACATTATCACGGTTGAGACTTTTAAGAGCGTCCTGCATCCGTTTGAACGCGTCTTTCATCTCATCGCTGCTCATCTTCTCAAAAAGTTCCTGCAGCTCGTTGTATTTTTTTAGAGTCTCTTCAGAAAGAAGATTATTTTTTGCAAGATCATTTTTCATTTTTGTAAGTTTTTGAGAAACTTCGTCTATCTTCTCTCCGAGCTCCTTAAATTTATCCGCGGCCTTTTCAACTCTCTCTTTTTCCTGCCAGGAGAGATCTTTCGAATTCTGTTTCAGATCGTCGCTGATCTTCTGCATCTCGCGGCTTAATTGTTCGGCTTCTTTTAGGGTTTCCCTAAGGTCGTCCGAAGCTGCTTCCTGCCGGCTCTCGGCTTCGGAAAATAATCCGTCGATTGATGGAATTGTAATTGTAAATTGCCGGGTTTTTGCCGATTTCGGCCCACTGATATTATCGTTATCGAACACCTCCAGATAATAGGAAAGTACTTCCCCCTCGGCCAGCAGGAGCTGATTGAGATCCCACACAAAGTAGACATCCTCTTCTTTCAATTGAGGCGAAACTGTTATGGGTCTTTTAACAAATTCGTCTGATGTCTGCCGGTACCTTGAGGAGGCGATCCTGTAATTCAGATTCATTCCGGTAAATCCGTAATCGTCGCTGATTCTTGAAACCAGCGAAATATTTTTCTCGGTTCCGAGTTTGATATTTTCCCCCGGCGAGAGAATGTCTATGGCTGGAGGAGCATCCCGCAATAATTTAATTGAGTAAGTGATTGGATTGATATTGCTGAAACCTTTAGTGTCTTCGATGAGCATCTTGTATTCCGCTTCCTTTGCCGCAGAAAACATAACCGAGGCCTTTGCGGAGGAGACACGCATCTTTATACCGGCGCTGTCGCCGAATTTAATTTCCGCTTTTGATAAGGGCCGGGAAGAATTCAGGGTTAATTTTATTTTACTTCCCGGGAGAACCGAAATGTTGCCGTTATCTTTTTGCGTCTCAATGGAGATGCGCGAATATTCCGGGGGGAAGACGGTCACTTCAAAATCTGTAATGATGGGTCGATTGACAACGGAAATATTATAAGTGTAGCTCCGGACATTACCGGAAGAAGCGAAGTACTCAAGAGAGCTCTTAACCGAAAAAACATGATAACTGAAATTGCCGAGCGAATCCGGAAGCAATTTTTTCTCCGAATATTCCGACTGTTCTTCAGACTTAATTGATAAAATTATTTCGGCGGGCTGCTCGCCCCGTGTCCCGATTCCGATTGATACATTGTCCCCCTTCGAAATCTCAATGCTGCGAGGTGTAATTTCGAAAATAAATTTTGGAGGAGGGGTGAAATTCATTCCGAAATTAATCAGCCGGTATGATGCCGGGCTTAACCCGGGCACAAATGCGACCGCAAGAATACTCGCAACAAGCAGAATCAAACTCACTTTAAAATTTTTTTTCGCAGGAGCGGTATCGACAATCTTATTGAAGTCCAGATTTTCTGTTTTCAGATAGATATCGTTAAAAGCCGCGTTGGCGAGTTGATCAGAATGGTTGTATCTGTTTTTTTTCAATATCTGAAGTACATTCGCGAGTTCATCCTTAATTTCCGGGTAGCAGGCCCCGACTTTTTTGGAAGTCTCAATTAGATCCGGGTGCGGATATTTGATAATGTCTTTTAATAAAGGAAATAGCACGTAGAAAAAAAGAGCCGAACAGGCGCCTGAGATGAAGATCCAGAACAATGCGGTTCTTGCCCCTGAATCAAAATTTGCTGCCGCTTCCAGGAGAATTAATATCAGAATGACCGCACAGACGAGAGATGCGAAAATGGAAAATCGTTTGAGAACGTCAAGCCGCTTCTCCCGCTCAACAGCTGCCCCAAGTTTTTTCTCTATTGTTTTTAATTGTTCAGACATTCAAGTTCACTTTTTAAACACAAAATCCGCAAGAGCGCTATATTAGAAAAGCATTGTATTCGTTACCTTTTAACAATTTATTCTTTTTCGAAACAAGCCCGTCAGTTCATCAGCGACCAGACAATTATATTCGCGCCGAATTTAAGAGCCTCTTCACGTTTCTGGGGAGAGTCTTTATGAACTTCGGGATCTGCCCAGCCGTCTCCAGGATTGCTCTCGTATGTATAGAAAACCGATAATCTTGTTCCGGTAAAAATTCCGAATCCCCGCGGCGCTTTTCCATCGTGCTCATGTGTTTTGGGAACTCCGTTGGGAAAATCAAATAAACAGTGGTAAAGACCGTAACTGAAAGGGAGTTCCGTCAGGTCTTTATCCGGAAATACTTTTTTAATTTCGCGCCGGAATGCCTTATCCAATCCGTAATCATCGTCAACATAAAGAAATCCACCGTTTTCCAGATAAGCCCGTAATTTAGCCGCATCCGAGTCGGAAAAAACAACGTTGCCGTGACCCGTCATAAACAAAAACGGGTATGCGAAGATATTCCCGCTTGATAGATCAACAAATTCATACACGGGATTTGTTTTTATATTACTGTTCGCGGCGACAAATTTAAGCAAATTAACCTCACCGGACGGATCATTATACCAATCCCCGCCTCCGCTGTATTTCAGCCGGGCGATTTTAAATCCGCTCTCTGCCTGCGCCGCGGCCGGAGAGGAAATACAGATCAGTAAAAGCAATACTTTAAGAGATTTTTTCATTGGTTCTCGATTTACCCCGCACAAAATAAAGATTTCATTTCCACTTTGCACCGTTAAAATGACAGAGTTATAAGCAACATTAATAACAGACAAAAAGCCGAGAATAATCTGTGTTACATAAAATAGATTTCAGTAATTTTAAATCGGTAAAAAAAGAGAGTCTATCATGAAATATTTTTTAAACAGTCTGCTTGTTTTTTTGTTTCTCTGCGCCGGAGCAAAAGCCCAGCCGGTTAATTTTTCAGAATTTTTTAACGATGAGACAATGCGGGTGGATTATTATCATATTGGAGATGCCGCAACCGAACTGGTTACGATGGATCATGTTTACCGGTATGGCGTCTGGGCGGGCAGTCGGAATAAACTGATAGATAATTTTAATAACGGCGCCTACTATTATAAAGTTTACGATGCCGCATCCGGAAAATTGATCTTTTCAAGGGGATTCGACAGTTATTTCAAAGAATATCAGACAAGCGGAGAGGCTGCCGCCGGGATTAAAAGAACTTTTCACGAAAGCGCTATTATTCCTTTCCCTAAAAACAAGATCAGATTTGCACTGGAAAAAAGGGATAAACTCAATAATCTTAACCGGGTTTTTTCGACAGAAATTGATCCGGCGGATCTATACATCGTAAAGGATCCGATCAAAGACAGGAGCGTAAAAATTGTAAAGAGTCATCTCAGCGGGGATCCGCATTCCAAGCTGGACGTGGTAATTCTCGGCGACGGATACACATCCCAGGAGGAATTTAAATTTATAAAGGATCTGAAGAGATATACCGATTTATTGATCGCACAGGAACCGTTTAAATCCAACAAGGATAAAATAAATGTAACCGGGATATTGAAACCATCCGAAGAGAGTGGCATTGATGAACCGGGCGCGGACATCTATAAGAGCACTTCGCTCGGCACAACATTCTATTCTCTCGGTTCGGAACGATATGTTCTTACGGAAGAAAATAAAATAATGCGTGATGTTGCGGCACATGCGCCATATGACGCAATCTTTATAATGTGCAACAGTGCCAGGTACGGCGGCGGCGGAATCTATAATTTCTACTGCACATTCGTGGCAGATAATCAGTTCAGCCCATATATTTTTCTTCACGAATTCGGCCACTCATTCGGCGGACTGGCTGACGAGTATTACACTTCCGATGTGGCATATAATGAATTTTATACCGCGGGATTGGAGCCGGTTGAGCCGAATATTACCCGCCTCCTTGATAAGGATAATCTTAAATGGAAGAACCTGATCACTCCCGGAATCGGAATTCCGACGGAATGGGAAAAAGAGAATTACGATAAGATGGATTACGCGTGGCAGAAGGAGAGGCGGGAGATGAATAAGAATATTGCGGAGCTGAAACGGAACCGGGCAGCCCAAAGTGTTATTGATAAAGCCCAGAATGATTACGACTTAAAGGATAAAACTCACAGCGACGAAGTTGATAAATATTTAACCGGAAGCAAATACTGGAATAAAGTCGGGGCTTTCGAAGGAGCCGGCTATTCGGCTCGGGGGATGTACCGCTCAATGCTGGATTGCCTGATGTTTTCAAAAGGTACAAAGCCGTTCTGTAAAATCTGCGAAGAACACGTGGCAAAAGTAATTAACCATTTTACCGATTAAGGAGCGAATGAAAATATTCTATCTGAACAATCCGGCCGCACATGGCGGCAGGGGGAAAAAATATTTTTTATCCATCATCAATGAATTTGATAAATATAATGTAGACCATGATTCGGTTCAGACCTCTTATGCGGGACACGCGACCGAAATTATCGGAAAGCTAAATTTTGAAAAGTATGACGGAATTGCCGTCTCCGGCGGAGACGGGACAATTTTTGAGGCGATCAACGGATATTTTGCGAACAATTCGGCCGTAAGAATTCCGCTCGGCGTAATTCCGATAGGCAGAGGAAATGCGTTTGCCCGCGATCTCGATCTTTATCCCGAAAAATGGGAAGAAGCGGTTAAAGCGGTAGCGGCCGGGAAAAAGAAAAAAGTTGATGTAGGTCTATGCAGAACGGATAATTCGAAGTTTTATTTCATCAACATTCTCGGACTGGGTTTTGTTACAGATGTGGCTAATACGGCATTCCGCCTAAGAATTTTCGGCCACCTCTCGTATATCCTGGGAGTTCTTTACCGTACTCTTTTTTTGAAAGCCTATCCGATGAAACTTGAAATCGACGGGAAAAAATACGAACGGGAAAATGTATTTGCAGAGATATCCAATTCCCGCTATACCGGAAAGGATTTTCTGATGGCGCCCGCCGCAAGGCTGGACGATGGAAAACTTGATTTGACTCTTCTTAATAAACTTACACGGGTAAAACTTCTTCAATGTCTCCCGAAAATATTTACCGGGGATCACATCAAGATGAAAGAGGTGGAGTGTTTTACGGCTAAAAGAATTGTGATAGAAACGAACCCTTTTAAAAATTTAACTCCCGACGGGCAGCTAACCGGCAGAACTCCGATTGAGATAGAATGCCTGCCGGAAGCGATCGAAGTATTTGTTAAATAAGTTTACCGGAGATGAATAATTAAAAATTACTCGTCAGACAACTAACTGAGCCAGGGAAGTTTGTCCAGATCCACATTCCCGCCGGAAAGGATTATCCCAATCCGCTTTCCCAGAAACTTTTTCTTATTCTCTAATATTACAGCCAGAGTTACGGCGGCCGATGGTTCGACGATTATCTTCATTCTCTCCCATATCATTCTCATCGCGGCGATAATCGTTTCCTCTTCTACTGTAATAATTTCGCTTACATTGTTTTTAATTATAGAGAATGTTCTTTCGCTCAATTGAGTCAGCAGGCCGTCGCATATTGTCTCCGGATTAATAGACGGCTGTATGGATCCTTCCCTGACAGACCTGAATGCGTCGTCCGCTTTCAAGGGTTCGGCTCCTATTACCTTGGTTCTCGGAGAGAAATATTTTGCGCTCAGACAGGTGCCGCTTAATAATCCTCCTCCTCCGACCGGCGAAATAAGATAATCCAGTTCTCCAAGTTCTTCCAATACTTCTTTTGCGCAGGTCGCCTGTCCGGCTATAACCGTATAGTTATCGTACGGATGGACAAAAACGGCGCCCGTCTTAAAAACTATTTTATTCAATGCTTCCTGCCTGGCCTCCAAAGTAGGCTCGCAATAAATTATTTTTGCGCCGTAGCCCTGAACGGCCAGCTTTTTTATCTGAGGAGCTGTCCTCGGCATTACAATATATGCCGGTATATTCCGTGTTTTTGCCGCGAGCGCGAGAGCCGCGGCGTGATTACCCGAAGAATGGGTTGCCACCCCCTTTTTGAAATCCCCCTTTGGAATAGATAACACAGCCAGACTCGCGCCTCTGAATTTGAATGCGCCGACCTTTTGAAAATTTTCGCATTTAAAAAACAGTTTGCACTCAAGAATAGCATTCAACGATTTTGAAGAAAATATCGGAGTGCGGTGAATTTTGTTCTGGATCAGTTCATGAGCCTGGGTTATGTGCAGCTTGCTGGGTTCATTTTGCAAAAACATATTTCCTCCATCAGTCGTTCGGAGTTTAGCAAAAATTCTTGAAATAATTCGTGATTTAGAATAATGCCGTGCGTCATCTTATCTTCAGGATTCCGAGAGTAATGTCGTCACTTTGTTCTGCTTCGCCTCGATAGAGCTTTAGTTCATCGAAAATCAATTTTGAAAGAGAGTCCGGTTCGAGATTTTTATTCAGGAGCAGCAATCTCTTAAACGAATCCTCTCCGAATTCCTCCTCTTTATTGTTCATAGCCTCGGGAATCCCGTCTGTATAGAAAACAACCAGGTCGTTTTTCCTTAACTCCAGTTTCTCTGAAATATAAGGGAACTCCATGGCTCCCAGCATCAATCCTCCCGCCGAAAGCTCTTCGATGGAATCTGATCCGTCCCTGATTATATATACCGGGTTGTGTCCCGCGTTTATACTTGTTAAAGTTTTATCCGACCTGTCATAAAAACCAAACCAAGCGGTTACAAATTTATCTGCAGTGGTGGAAGCAACTAAAAAACGGTTAAATGAATGAACGAAATCCAGAGTGTTGAAATTTTCTTTTGAGATTATAAAATAGATTTGGAGGAATGAAAATAGAGTCGATACGATAAGCGCAGCCGGAATGCTTTTGCCCGCCACATCTCCCACAAAAAACAGAGTGATCTCTTCATTGATCTTAATTACGTTAAAATAATCGCCGCCGATCTCCTTTGCAGATTTGAGTTTAATGCTTATCTCCACATCTTTAACGGAGGGGATATGCCGGGGAAGAAAGTTCTGTTGAATTTTCCAGGCGGTATCCATCTCTATCTTTGTTTGTCCGGACTTTATTTCGATCTCTATAAGCCGCGCGTTTTCTATCGCTACAGCGCACTGTAAAGCCAAGGCTTCGAAAATCTGAAGATCCTCATTTGTAAAGGCGCTATTATTTTTTTTATTAATAACCTGAATAACACCTACAAGTTCTTCTTTGTTTATCATCGGAACGCAGACCATTCTTTTAGTCTGAAAGCCCGAAGAGATATCGAAGTTCTTATTGAAACGCGCATCGCTATAGCAGTCATTAATGATCAGCGACTCTCTCTTTTCGGCAACCCAGCCGGCAATTCCTTCTCCAATTTCAACCGGTCTGGATTTTAAAGATATTCCCGTTCCGCCGGAAACGGTATGAAAATATAAATTAAGCTCGTTTTTGCTGAAGAGGAGCAGAGAGGCGGCTTCCGCATCCAGAAGTTTTTTGCTGGATGAAATTATCTCATCGAGGAGCTGCTGAAGCGGTTTTCTTTCGGAAATTTCCCGTGTAATTGATTGAAAAAATTTCAATCTGCTCAGCAGCGAATTATATTCCCCTTTCGATAGTTCTACAGTCGATCCGCCAGCCATCTTCTACCTTTTGTATACAACGTAATATTCCGGGATGAATGAATCAACAAAAAAATCAATTGATCTTAATAGAACTCCAGAAAAATGAAACGTGATTGTTTACGCGTTCCAGTACAGAGCTGCTTTTTTTCTGGTCTTCCGGGGTTAAGTGCTCTGTGCGTATCAGAAAGAGCGGTGCGATAAATTCATGGGCAAGCAGAGCCGGATCGAATTTCCTGATGATTCCGTTCTTTACCATTTCGCCGAAAATAAGTTCGCATATCTTTTGAATCTCGTTCAGATAATCGAGTGTGGAGAGCTCTTTATTGCCTATCTGTGTGAACTGTTCCATTAAAAGCAGACGTAAAAATTTCCGCTCGTCGGGTTTGCCCCAATGCTCGAACAGACGCAGTGCGAATTTTCCGAGAAAGATTTCGGGATTAACAGCTTCGTCGAGAAGTTCATCGCTTAAAACGTCTTTCCCTATCGTCTTCTTTTTGAATTGTGTAAGTATGGCGAGGAATATTTCCTCTTTAGATTTGAAGTGATTGTAGATAGCGCTTTCCCTGATTCCTATTGAACGGGCTATCTGCCGGATTGATGCGCCTGAATAGCCGTTTGAGGAGAAGAAATCGAGAGCCGATTCGAGAATCTTTACTTTTGTGTTTGTAAGTTTCATTGACGCAGCACCTAAATGAACGCTCGTTAATATAACGAACCGCGTCCCTGAAGTAAAGCGGCAATATTACGATTTTTGGAGGATTCTAAACACTGCTTAGTCTAGCTAAGATCATCCAGAATGGCCTGAAGTTTCTCGAGTGCTTTTTCCCAATCCGCCAGCTTTGTTCTCTCTTTCTCTATCACATCCGCGGGAGCTTTGGACACAAAGTTTTCATTCTCGAGTTTTTTGCGGACACCGTTAAAACTGCTCAACAATCTTGAAAGTTCTTTTTCTATTCTTGCGCGTTCAACGCTAACATCAATCAGCCCCTCAAGCGGAATAAAAATGTCGCATCCCTTCACCACCGAAGAAGCACACGCTTTCGGCTTGTCCAGGTTCTTGTCCACTATCAGCTGATCAATCTTAACGAGTGATTTGATATAACGCTCCTGAGATGAAGTGATTGAACTGCTTTTGAGAAAAACATTAATCTGTTTGGCCGGGGAGATGTTCATCTCTCCGCGTATATTTCTGATGGCTGTAACAACATCCTGTACAAAAAGAATTTCGTTTTCCGCATTTTTATCCAAAAGATTTTCATCGTACACGGGAAATGATGAGGTGGAGATGCTCTCTCCGTCTTTTCTCTGATCGATTAATTGCCAGATTTCTTCTGTGATGAAAGGCATGAACGGATGCACAAGCTGAAGCATTTTTTCGTACAACGACATAGCTCTAGTCAATACAGCGGATTTCACCTCGTCGCTTCCGTGATATAACCGGTTTTTTGTCAGCTCGATATACCAATCGCAGAAATCATTCCACACATAGCTGTAAATGTTCTTGGAGGCAGCATTAACTTCGAACTTTGCCATCGACTCATTCATCGCTTTTATAGTTTCATTAAATTTTGATATTATCCATTTATCGGTGAAATCGATATGCTTGTACTCAACCATTCTATCGAGTTTGATATTCTGGGCGTTCATCAGCAAAAATCTTCCGGCGTTCCACATCTTGTTCGCAAAATTTCTTCCGATCTCGCACTTCTCGTCACTAAAGAGAACATCCTGCCCAAGCGGAGCAATATAAATAATAGCAAAGCGCAGGGCGTCGGCACCGTATTCGTCAATCAGATCCAGCGGGTCTGGCGAATTTCCGAGCGACTTACTCATCTTTCTTCCCTGCATGTCACGCACAAGGCTGGTGAAATAAACATCTTTGAAGGGTACCTCATTTTTAAAATGAAGTCCCGCAATAATCATCCTAGCAACCCAGAAAAAGATAATATCCGGCGCAGTTACAAGAAGATCGGTCGGATAATAGTAATCCTGATCTTTTTCATTTGTAAAAACATCCTGAGCCCAGAGCCAGCTGGACGCCCATGTATCCAGAACATCCTCTTCCTGATGCCAGTTCTCTATATCCTTCGGCGGTTCAACTTCACAGTAAATTTCCTGAGTGTGTTTGTTATACCAGACAGGTATGCGGTGTCCCCACCATAACTGCCGAGAGATGCACCAGTCTCTGATTCCCGACATCCAGTGTTCATAAGTTTTAACCCAATGTTCCGGATGGAATTTTACTTTTCCTTCGAGCACGACTTGAAGCGCGGGTTTGCACAATTCATCCATCTTCATAAACCATTGTTCGGACAGATACGGCTCTATGGGAACATTTCCGCGCTGAGAATATCCGACTTTATTTGTGTAATCTTCAATCTTATGAACCAGTCCTAATTCCCCGAGGCGGGCAACAACTTTTTTTCTTGCTTCGTAACGGTCGAGATTCCTGAATTCCTTTGGAACGTTTCCGTTTGTTGTGGCGTCTTCATTGAAAATATTTACAATCTCAAGTTTGTGGCGAAGTCCCATACCATAATCGTTAACATCATGAGCCGGTGTAACTTTTACGGCGCCGGTTCCGAATGATTTATCAATATAATCGTCCGTAAAAAGGGGGATCTCTTTTCCCACGATGGGAAGAATGATTTTTTTGCCGACCAGATGCCGGTACCGTTCATCTTCAGGATTCACCGCAATTCCGGTATCGCCGAGCATAGTTTCTGGGCGGGTGGTGGCAACAATTACGTACTCATTGGAATCCTTGACCGGGTATTTGAAATACCAGAGGTTACCCTGAACTTCTTTGAAGAAAACCTCTTCATCGGAGATGGCGGATTTTGACG
>JBAYWA010000004.1:0-17877 GCA_041674325.1 Melioribacteraceae bacterium
GAGCCACCCCTGATTTTGTAGATATAAATGAATCCTCTTACACTATCGATCCGGGCGAGCTCGAATGGAAATTAAAGCAGTACGCTATCCATAATAAAAAAATAAAAGCTGTTGTTGCCGTTGATTACGCCGGTCATCCGTGCGATTGGGATGCTCTCAGATTGCTGCAGGATAAATACGGATTTCAGCTGGTAAACGATTATTGCCACGCCCCCGGCGCCGAATATGACGGAGACACCCATTACGCGCCGAAGTTTGCCGATGCTGTTAATATGAGCTTTCACCCCGTTAAACAGATTACCACGGGCGAAGGAGGAGCCGTATTGTCCAACAATAAATCGTTCGACGTTAAAATTAAAACCCTTCGCACGCATGGAATAACAAAAGACGAGGCGATACTCGAGAGGAACGACGGACCCTGGTATTACGAAATGCACGAGCCCGGTTTTAACTACAGAATTACGGATTTTCAATGCGCGCTCGGAATCAGCCAGCTGAGCAAGCTCGGAAGATTCATTAAAAGAAGAAGAGAGATAGCAAAATATTACGACGGTTATTTCCAGAACGACGGGAGGTTTATTACACCCGGGGTTGCCGATAACTGCAGACACGCTTATCATCTTTATCCACTCCAGATCAAATTTGACGAACTGAATTTTTCAAAGAAAAAATTTTTTGAGGCGATGAAGAAAAAAAATATTCACCTGCAGGTTCATTATGTCCCGGTCCACCTTCAGCCATACTATAAAAATAATTTCGGATTCAAGCAGGGCGATTTTCCGATTGCCGAAAAATTTTATCAGCGCGAATTTTCCATTCCCATCTATCCGGCCCTGTCGGAAGACGATCTGAATTATATCTCCAAATCAATTACCGAAACATTAGATAAGATGAGATGAAAGTATCAATTGTAACAGAGGGTTTTTATAATACAGGCTACGGTCACCTTACACGGTGTCTCTCCATATATCAGGCTTTTGAGGAGAGAACTATATTTCCGGTCTTTTTCATAAACGGCGACGCTGATTGCAGAACAATGATTCCCGAGACCAGGCATGATATTTTCGATTGGCTTAAGAATCCGGAAGAGCTCCTTTCAAAAATCGCCGGAAGCGATGTTGTTATAGTAGATTCATATCTCGCGCCGAAGGAATTGTACGACAGGATAGCCGCCGCGGCCGTCTATCCGATTTTTATTGATGATTATTTGAGAATGGACTATCCTCCGGGAACCGTAATTAATGGATCGGTCAACGCGGAAAAATTAAATTATCCCGAAAAATTGGATACCACATACTTATTGGGCCCTAAATATATTCCTCTCCGCAAAGATTTCTGGCAGGTAAGAGATAAACCGATTAAATCTGATCTTCAATCCGTACTCTTGACTTTCGGAGGGCAGGATACCGCGAACATGACTCCGCGAATGCTGCGGATGCTTGTAAGAAACCAACCCGAACTGATAAAGAAGGTTGTGGTCGGAAGCGGCTTCAAAAATCTTGACCTCATCAACGATGCAAAAGATGAGAGAACTGAAATATACCGGGCTCCGTCAAGTTCGGAGATGGTAAAGATCATGCTTGAAAGCGATGCCGCAATCTCCGCGGCCGGTCAGACAATTTATGAACTGGCCTGCACAGGCGTTCCCACAATTGCTCTCTCGGTCGCCGAGAACCAAAAGAATAATCTGCAGGGGTGGATTAAAGAGGGATTTTTAACAACTGAATTCAGCAATGAAACCGTTAATCTGGAAAACCGCCTGCTGGTTGTTTTAAATAATTATAAAAAAAGAGAGCTCCGCTTTAAACTCGGCACAATCGGAAAGAAAAAAGTTGACGGGCTCGGCGCGCGGAGAATCGTCCAATCCGTTCTGGACCTGATGATAAACAGGAACGGCGGGTGTTATCTCAGAATTGCCGGCGAGAATGATGCGATGATGGTCTTTAATCTTTCGAATGACCGCACAGTCAGACTCAATTCCATCAATCAGGATCCAATTTCGTGGCAGGATCATCTTTACTGGTACTCCGATAAAATTAAAGATAAAAACTGTCTCTTTTTGCTGGCTTTTAACGGCAACGATGAATTTGTAGGACAGGTGCGCTTTTATATAAAGGGGGTAAATGCTACAATAAGCATCAGCATCGATAAAAATTTCAGGGGAAAAGGATTGTCTTCTCCCCTTCTTATAAAAAGCAGTTTCAAATATTTGAAAGAGCATCCGGAGATTCAATCGATACTCGCTTACATTAGACCGGCAAATACCGCGTCAATTAAGGCATTCTCCGGAGCGGCTTATGTTTTCTCCAACGAGGAAATTGTTAACGGTGAAAAATTTTCAGTTTATAAACTAGCGCGGCAGGTATGAGAATAAAGATTGGCAGCAGTGTAATAGGCGAAGAGAGTAAAATTTTCATCATAGCCGAACTCTCCGCCAATCATAATCATAATTATGATGCGGCCGTTGAGTCAATTAAAGCTATCAAGGAATGCGGGGCGGATGCGGTAAAACTTCAAACCTACACCGCAGACACTTTAACCATTCAAAGCGATAAGGATTATTTTAAAATTCAGCAGGGGACCGTCTGGGACGGATCGACCCTGTACGATTTATATAAGAAAGCATATACTCCCTGGGAATGGCAGCCGAAATTAAAAAAATACGCAGAGGAACTGGGTCTTATCTGTTTCTCCTCTCCGTTCGATAAATCGGCGGTTGATTTTCTGGAGAAGATGAACGTGCCGGCATACAAGATCGCCTCTTTTGAAATTGTTGATATTCCGCTGATCGAATATGCCGCCTCAAAAGGAAAACCCGTAATCATTTCAACGGGGATAGCGACAGAAAAAGAAATTGAAGAGGCAATCGATGCGTGCAGACGTTCCGGCAACAATCAAATCGCGCTCCTGAAATGCACGTCCGAATACCCCGCTCCCATTGAAGAGATGAACCTGAGGACAATTCCCGCTCTGATGGAAAAATTTAATACCGTGGTCGGATTATCCGATCATTCTCTCGGAATCACCGCTCCGATAGCCGCCGCCGCGCTCGGGGCTTCGATAATAGAAAAGCATTTTATACTCGACAGGAATCAGGGCGGTCCGGATTCATCCTTCTCCCTTGAGCCGGCAGAATTTAAATTGATGGTTGAGGAGATCCGGCGTGTTGAATCGGCTTTGGGGAGAGCAAAATTTGAAGCAGATGAAAAAATTGAAAGGAGCAGAACTTTCGCCAGATCATTATTCGCGGTGAAGGATATCTCTTCCGGCGAATTATTTACGGAAGAAAATATACGCTCTATAAGACCGTCATACGGACTGGCTCCTAAATATCTGAATGATCTTCTCGGCAAAAGAGCCGCGAAAGATATTGAGAGGGGAACTCCGTTAAATTGGGAAATGGTTGATAAATGAGGATGGTGTTTTGAAAACCGTTGCTATTATTCAGGCACGATTCGGGTCTACGCGGCTTCCCGGAAAAATTTTGAAGGAACTATCCGGCAAACCGATTCTCTGGCACATGGTTGACCGTCTTTCACGATGCAAAATGATAGACCGGATAGTGATCGCAACAACAACTCTATCCGAAGACGATAGAGTTGAAGAATTTTGCAAAAAAAATAATTTCTCGTTTTACCGGGGAAGTTCCGAAGATGTCCTTTCCCGCTATTATGAATCCGCAAAATTATTTGAAGCCGGGACTGTAATACGGATAACCTCCGACTGCCCCGTCATTGATCCTGATATTATTGACTCGATGATGAACAAATACTTTTCTGAAAATAAATCCGGAAAGATCGATTATTTAAGCAACGTTATGAAGAGAACCTTTCCCAGAGGGCTTGATACCGAAATATTCTCTTTTGAAACTCTCGCAAAGGCGCATGAAACCGCGCGCCTTCAATATGAAAGAGAACACGTTACACCATACATTTACAATCATCCGGATAAATTTTTCACGGAAAATTTTGAAAACGAAAAAGATCTCTCATTTCACCGCTGGACTGTCGACACTCCAGAGGATTTTCGTCTGATGGAAGAAATTTATTCAGCTCTTTATGATGAAAAAAGAATCTTCCTTTTTGAAGACATACTCGGATTGTTTGAAAAAAAACCCGGTCTGATTGAAATTAATCAAAACATCAAGCAGAAAAACCTCGGAGAATAAGATGAAAATTACACGGCGTAATTTTGTTAAAACGGGCGCCCTCGTTGGAGGAAGTCTAATCGCAAATCCATTCTCCCCTTCAAATATATTCGGGCGGTCTGAAGGCAAAGGGGGTCTAATAGCAATTTCCACCTGGGGAGGAACTATTCAATCCTCAGGAAAAGCGATTGAATTTCTTAGGAGCGGCAAGAACTCTCTGGATGCGATTGAAGCCGGAATACGCGTAGCGGAAGATGACCCGGCAAACAGTTCCGTCGGATATGGCGGACTGCCGGATGAGGATGGAATTGTAACGCTGGACGCATCGATAATGGATTGGAATGGAAACGCCGGATCCGTTGCTGCAATGGAAGGGATAAAAAATCCGATCTCAGTTGCTCGGCTTGTAATGCAGAGAACAAAACATGTAATGCTTGCCGGAGACGGAGCAAAAAAATTCGCTCTCGAAAACGGATTCAAAGAGGAAAATCTTCTAACCGAAAATTCACGGAAGGCCTGGGAAGAATGGAAGTTGAAAAATCCGCGCGGGGTTAACCGTGTTGACGAGCATAATCACGATACGATAGGAATGCTCGCGATAGACAAGGAAAATAATTTGAGCGGCGGAGTTTCAACGAGCGGGATGGCCTGGAAAATTCACGGGCGGGTCGGGGATTCTCCAATTATAGGCGCGGCAATGTTTGTAGATAACGAAGTTGGCGGAGCAGTGGCAACGGGAAACGGAGAATTTGTAATGAGAACAGTAGGGAGTTTCTTGATAGTAGAGAAGATGAGAGAGGGTTTATCTCCCCAGGAAGCCTGCGAATATGCGATCAGGAGAATTTATAAAAACGCGAAGAGCAATAAAGATATTCAGATTGGTTACCTCGCGGTAAATAAACAGGGGGAACACGGCGCGTTTTCTCTTTACGACGGCTTTACTTACGCGCTTGCTTCAGAGAAAGAAAATATTGTTTTTAAAAGCGGGTTTTTAGTAAAATAAATTTTTAACTGGCGTGCAATTTTTCGGCTCTGTCCGCCAGCTTAAGTTTTTCAACCAGCTCGTGAAGATCGCCTTCGATAATTTCCGAAAGGTTGTAAAGAGTAAGACCTATCCGGTGATCCGTAACTCTGTTCTGCGGAAAATTGTAAGTTCTGATTTTATCGCTCCGGTCGCCGCTTTTAACCATCGTCTTCCTTGTCGCCGCAATTTCACTGTTCTGTTCATTCAGCTTCATATCATACAGACGTGCTTTCAAAACTTTCATCGCTTTCAGCTTGTTTTTTAACTGCGAACGTTCATCCTGACATTGAACAACCAATCCGGTGGGTATATGGGTTATCCGGATTGCTGTTTCTACTTTATTAACGTTCTGGCCGCCCGCGCCGCCGCTTCTGTAAACGTCTATTCTCAGATCATTCTGGTCGATATTCACTTCAACATCTTCCACTTCCGGCATTACAACAACAGAAGCCGCCGATGTATGAACTCTGCCGTTGGCTTCGGTGGCCGGCACCCGCTGAACTCTGTGAACTCCGCTCTCAAATTTCAGATCGGCAAAGACACTTGCGCCTATAAGACTGAAAACCACTTCTTTTATGCCGCCTATTCCCGTATCGCTCATATCAATCAATTCCTGTTTCCAGCCCCTGACTTCGGCATAACGGGAATACATTCTGAACAGATCGGCGGCAAATAATCCGGCTTCGTCGCCGCCGGTTCCCGCGCGTATCTCCATAATTACGTTTTTATCGTCATCGGGGTCTTTGGGAACGAGAAGGAATTTTATCTTCTCCTCCATCAGATCCCGCTTGCTCTTTAATCCGCTTAATTCGCTCTCCGCAATTTCGGAAAGCTCCTTATCTTCACCGCTATCAATGATTTCCTGATTGCCTTTTATGTTTTTGAGAAGATTATCGTATTCGTTAAACGCTTCAACAATATCTATAAGCCCGCTTCTCTCCTTGCTTAGAGATATAAGCTTCGACTGATCGGATAAATACCCGGGATCCGACAACTGTTCGTTTATCTTGTCGTATTTCTCTTTTATGGCTTTTAGCTTATCGTAGATTTCCATTTATCCTCTTTGAAATTCCGCATACACGGAAAAAATCGCGGGCAAAATATACTCAAGTTTGGGTTGAGATTCTAAACCGTGAATAGGGGGCAATAAAGCGGGCTAGGTAAGCTCACGCAGTAAATTCAAATACTTAATCTGAACTTCAACCGGCGGAATTTTCACATTCCTTTCTATCCCCGATTTAACCTGGTCAAAATTCATCATATTAAATAATTTATCCAGCGCATCGAACATTCCGGAAGCCGGATATCCTTTGTCTCTCAAATGATGAATAAGCCGAAGCGTCCTGAATCCGTCGAACCAAAGCATCTTCTGCTTTTCTATCTGAGTTCCGGATTTAGAACTCCGCGCAATCTTCTCCCAGCTTAATCCGAATTCATTCTGAATCAGAAAACCGCGAAGCGATTTATCGATAGTTTCGGCTCCATTCAGATATTCATCCGCACTGCGCGCTCCGTCCGAATTAAAATATTTCAGCCACCTTTTCAGAATTTCGAATGATGCCGGATTGTATAAAAGATATTCCTCGTGCGTGCCTGCAAAATAACGGTTCACGCGCTGACCGGTGCCGAACGGAACACGCCATGAGCCGCGGCTGGAAGGGTAAACTTTTGTTGAGCCGATTTTTTTGATCGGGACAATCTTTGCCAATTTCTCCATGAAATAAAAATCCTCGGCCGCCTTTTTCTTATTCATCCCGCCTATTTTAATATAACTTTCATAGTCGCAGATCATGGTTGAACCTACAGTCGGAAACGCGAATGGTGAATCTGCATATTTTAAGCCCAGCAGATAATAGCGGAGAAATATTTCATAGCAGATGATCGCGGATCTGCCGGGTTCGGCATTCGGCAGAAGATGTTCATATTGAACATACGCAGCGCAAGTCCCGGGTTTTTGAAATTCCTCCACTATCGACGAAAGATAATTCCTCTCTACCGTGCAGTCCGCATCGAGGCAGATCAATATTTTTGCGCCATTATTGGAATAATCAAATTGCCGGAGAGCAAGATCCATTCCGATTTTTCTTGCCAGACCAACGCCCCCCTCCTTCTCCGGCAATTCGGATCCTGGGCCAGATGCGTCGACCACTCCTATAGTTAATCCGGAACACGCAAACCTTTTATGTAAATCGGTTCCACCGCGCCCGTGTATCAATGTTCTTAGAAGCTCAAGACTTTTTCTGTTGTTTCTCCTTACGGCCTCGCCGGAACTTGCCAGATTATTAACAACAAAAACCAGTAATGTTTTGCTGAAATATTTTTCATCGTTCAGAATAATAGATTCAAGAAGCGGCTCGATATTCTCATACTCATCCACTGCCGGAATTACAATAATATTGCTGAAATATTTTTGTTCCGCTGTTTCGAGCTTCCAGGAATTCAACCCGTTTTTGCTCAGATATTTATCTGCCTGCCGCGGGTAATTCATGAAAAGTAATTTCCGTTGATAATCTCTTCCGCCTGTTTGAAGTCCGGTCCCTCTATCCAGTTAATTTTAATTCCCTCTTTCTCCATCTTCCGGAACCAGGTCATTTGCCGCTTCGCAAAGGCGTGGATAGCGCTGTTGAGTTTCTGGAACATATCATTGTAGTTCAGCGCGCCGGTCAGATAGCGGGCCGTAAATTTATACTCGAGTCCGAATAATTCCAGCCGCTCTATTGAGATGCCGACTTCAATAAGTTTTTTAACCTCATCGATCATCCCGTTTTCCAGCCTCATCCTCAAACGCGCGGTTATCCTCTTTTTAATCTCTTCTCTTTCAAGTTTGACACCGATAACGAGCGCCGAGATTTTCTCTTTTTCATCCGCATATTTGCTCATACTCTTTTCTTCAATCATTATTGCCCGGATGATTCTCTCCTTTATCAGAAGATCGGTTGTATTGTGGAGAGGGGGATTAAGGTTTTTTAATATTCCGGTCAATTCTTCAATCCGCATCTCGTCAAGTTCGGAATACCGCTCCTTTTCAAATTCAACCGGATTAAGTTTGTACCCCTTTAAAACCGAATGAAGATAGAGCCCGGTGCCTCCGACAAGAAACGGAATTTTTCCGCGGGATGAAACATCACTAAATGAATCATAAAATGAGCGGTTAAAGAGAAACAGGTTAAATTCATCTTTCGGATCAATAATATCTATTATATGATGCGGTACAGGTTTTCCGTCAATGATGTAATCATTAAGGTCCTTCCCGGTGCCAATATCCATTCCCCTGTAAACCTGGCGCGAGTCGGCTGATATTATTTCTCCGCCGAAACGGTCGGCCAAAGAAGAGCCGAGAAATGTTTTTCCGACTGCCGTTGGTCCGAGGATGGTTATTAGATTGTATCGCATAATTAAGAAATGAACCGGTTTGTTCTTAAAAAGTTAAAACACCGGAGCGATTGGAAGTGTCACAATAAATGCTGCGCCTGCGCCAAGCGAACTTTCGGCTGTAATTGTGCCGTTATGCGCTTCGATAATTTTTCGAGTTATCGAAAGTCCAAGTCCCGTTCCATCTTTCTTGCCGAGACTCATAAATGGCTCAAATATTTTTTCTTTGAATCCGTCCGGAATCCCGAGACCGTTATCTTTAAAATGAATCTCGACTTTTTTATCGCCTCTTTTTGAAGTTAAATAAATCTTTCCCCCTTCGGGCATCGCGTCGCAGGCATTCTTTATTATGTGATGATATGCCTGATAGAATTCCTTAACATCAAGTTTAATAGTTACGTCTTTATCAAGATCCGCCAGAATCTGACAATTCCGGCCGGTAACATATTGTTCGATTCGGGAGGCAAAATCGTTAAGCGTATTATTCAGACTTACGTTTAAAGTTCTAAGAATGGTTTTTCCTTCCGAGTAGCTCGAGGTAGTCTGAACAAGATCCGCAACCTGACTTAATTGTTCCAGAAGCATATCAAAAATCTGAAGTGTGTCGGGAGGCAGTGGTTTGGTCTTAAGATGTTCCGCATATCTTTTACTGACAAGAATCGGCTTCTTTATATCCTGAATCAGAAAATTAGCCATCTTGCCAAGCGACTGGATTCTTTCACCCTGTAAAAGTTTTTCGACTAACTCAGCATTATTAAGAGCGATGGCTGAATGAATAGAGAGCGCGGTTAAAAATTCCTCGTCCCGTTTTGTAAATTCTCCGTTAGCACTATTGAGAAGCTGAAGAACTCCGATGATCTCCTGCTTGTTATTCCTAATTGGAAAACAGATCATATTCTTTGTGGTGTATCCGCTCTGCCTGTCGAATTCAGGATTGAACCGGGGATCGGTTTTGACATCCTTTATGTTAAGAGTATTGCCGCTCTTGGCAACGTATCCGGCAAGCCCCTCTCCCATCTTAAGCCGTATCTCCCGCATCTCATCGCCCAGTGTAATAAGAGACCATAATTCCAACTTCTCTTTGTCTACAAGATACAGCGTGCCCCTGTCTGCATGTGTAAGATCCGTCGCTACATCAACTATATTTTTTAAAACTTCATCAACCCGTATATTTGAATTAACAAGCTCCGCGGCTTTAATTATCATCTGCAGCTCGTCCGTGTTCATCGAGTCCGCGGCGGGGACGGGATTGACCGGTAAAGCAGAATGCGCCTTTTCCGAAACGGCTGGACTTTTTAATTCTGCCGGTTCCTTAATTCTTTCATTCCCTGCGTCAAATACATACTGTGATTGAAAATCCAAAGGCGCCGGCTGTTTCTCCGGAGCGGGTATCTCATCCTGCCGGGGAGGCATTGCAAATGGATCCGGGGCGCTTGAATGCGGGCGCGCGTTAAACGTATCAGCTTTTAACGGAGGTGGAGGAACAGCGGCAGGCTCCAATCCGATGCCGAAACTTTCAAAAAAAGCTTCATCCTCTTCTTTCTTTACCGGCTCTTCAAATGTTTTTCTCGGTTCAAATTTCGGTTCGGTATTTCCGCTCAGAATATTAAAAAGGGCATCATTCAAATCATTGTCGGTTTTTTCCGGTTCCCGGGGCGCGGGGTCGTCAGGTAATTCAAATTCGGCTTTGGGAATTCCGTCTTCATTTAAAAACGCGCTTTCATCAAAATTAAATCCGCCGGGTTTCTCCTGAATCTCTTCTTTCCGGAACGGCTCCGCTGTTTCGAACGGCTGAAAAATATTTTCTTCCTCTTTAACCGGGGCTTCAGTAAATGTATCTGATAATTTTTTAGATTCGGGCTCTTCTATTTTTTCCGGCTCATCAAGGTGAACGGGTTCATCTTCAAAATTCGGAGCCCATCGGACTTCCTCTGAAGGAATCAGCTCCTGCTGTTTCGCCTGATCCGGTTTTGTGAATTGGGTCTCTGAGTTGAAAAGTGTCTCATCATCCATCTCCGCGACAGGTTCTCTGAGATTAATTAAAATCTCATCGTCCTGCTTCATCAGGAGTTCGATATCGTCCCTGGTTAATGCTATTAGATATGAATCTCTTAATGCAACCGCTGTTGAAGTCCGCGATGTTTCCTCAAAAAATTCCTCGTGTCCGAAGAAATCATTTTCGGCAAAGATATACGATTTGGTTTTTCCGAGAAGGCGTTTTTTCAGAATATTTATTTCGCCGCTCGTAACAAGATAAATTATATCCGCATTGTCCCCTTCACGAAAGAGGATTTCTCCCTCGCTAATTGTTATTAATCGGCCTTTTATACCGCGGACATCGACTTTCGAAATGTCGGCGTTTTTAAGTAATTTGTTCCGGCCTAATGTTATCAGTAATTGATTTTCCATTTAACGGATCTATTTTGAGGTAATTTAATGCCAACCGGTGAAATAAAAAGTGCTGTAAAACATCTTTCTAAACACGATAAATTGCTCTCAACAATAATAAAAAACAACGGCATTATCAATTTAACTCCGCGCCGCAAATACTTCAATCTGCTTCTGGGATCAATAATCGGACAGCAACTGTCAACATATGCCGCCGATGCAATAGAAGAGAGGTTTTCGGCGTTTTTCAGGAATAATCCAAATCCCGAATTGATCCTTCAGACGGAAGATTCCGTTCTCCGTTCTTTGGGGCTTTCAAACGCAAAAGTCAGATATGTTAAAGACCTTTCGGATAAAATTCTCTCGGGGGAGATCAATCTCAAAAGCCTCTCTAAAAAAACGGATGACGAGGTTATAGCAGAGCTGACAAAAGTGAAGGGAATCGGAACATGGACGGCCCATATGTTTCTGATTTTTACATTGGGAAGAATGAATGTGCTCCCCTCCGGAGATCTTGGTATTCGCAAATCAATTATGCTAAATTACGGTTTGAAAAAAATGCCTGATGAGAAAAAAATAGCTTCAATCGCAAAAATCAATAATTGGCACCCGTACTGTTCCGTGGCAAGTCTTTACCTATGGAGAAGTCTGGACACTAGAAATGAATCCTAATTCCGGGACGAGCATCAAATCAAATGGATGAACTGAAACTTATTGAATCCGCACAGAGAGGAGAGAAAAAAGCGCTGACCGAGCTTGTAAAACTTTACGAGCAGACAGTGTATAATTTTTCCTTTAAGATCTGCAGAAATAAAGAGAAAGCCGAACACACCATGCAGGAGACATTCTTGAGCATGGTTAAAAACATAGGACAGTTCAGCGGAGAATCGAAACTGTCAACTTGGTTATATAGAGTTGTTTCCAATCATTGTCTGATGCTCGCCCGTTCTCAGGGCAAACATGAATTTGCCTCTTTTGAGGATGAAGACGCCGTGATTGATGAGAAAAGCATCGCCGATTGGAAAGTGACACCCGATAAAATCACCGAGAATAATGAGTTAAAAGAGATTCTGGATAAGGCTATTGAAAAGCTTCCCGCCGATTACAGAGTTGTTTTTATGCTGAGAGATGTGGAGGGATTATCAACAGAGGAAACCGCAAAGATGGTCGATCTATCAGTTGCCGCGGTTAAATCCCGCCTGCACAGGGCGCGCGCGTTTTTAAGAGACGAATTAAACGAGAAATTTAAATATGAGTGAAAATAATCCAACCTGTAAAGATGTGATGACTCACATCTGCGATAATCTCGGCGAAGAGCTGAATTCGTCACGGTGCATCTCAATAAAAGCCCATCTGGAGGAGTGCGATAATTGCAAACATTATTTCAACTCCGTGGAAACAACCATAGATTTTTATAAGAAGTACAACGTTACAATTTCGGATGAGGCCCACAAGAGATTAATGGATTGCCTGGGACTTGCGGAGTGAGACGGCAGAGAAGAGTGTAGAGTTTAGAATGTAGAATTTAGAAAAAGAGAAAAATCCACCGAAGAAAGACAAACCGCCGGCCATTCAGATAAAAATTGTTCGGATATAAAAGACATTATCAAACAATAGAGAGCCCGCTAGTCGAAAGTCTCCGATAGAAACTAATAATCCTGTAATTCAATACTCATAACCCAACCTTCAACGCTTCTTCTTCAACTCCATATTTCCATCACCGCATGTTTTTAAAGAAAAACCTCGTTTTCTGATTATTTTGGCCATTATTTTTTTACTCAACTACGAAACTTTTCGTAAATGACCGCCGTCTTAAGAATTGAGAAAACAAAAGGATTTGATATGACCAGGAAACAGACGTTAAAACCTACAGATTCGGAATTGGAGATACTGCAGATACTTTGGGAGAGTGGCGCTTCAACGGTAAAGAAAGTGAATGAAAAACTGAATGAGAAAAAAGAGAGCGGGTACACTACAACTTTAAAAATGCTTCAGATAATGTTCGAGAAAAATCTTGTTGAGCGGGACGAGAATGAGAGAAGCCACGTTTATAGAGCGGCTATAGATCAGGATGAAATTCAAAAAGTGCTGCTTGATAAACTGCTCGAGACGGCATTCAGCGGATCGGCGGCAAATCTTGTAATGCAGGCATTGGGCAATTCAAAACCTTCTAAAGATGAATTGAAAAAGATAAAAGAGCTGTTGAATCAAATTGAAAGGGAACGGAAATGAATTTCATCTACGATTTTTTTCCGGACAGATTAATAGAAACGATCGGCTGGACGATCTTTCATTCTCTCTGGCAGAGTATTGTAGTAGCCATTCTCCTCGGCTCCGCGCTGTTAATGACCCGTTCGAACAATTCACAATTGCGCTATAAGCTCTCATCCATAGCCCTCTTTGTTATGTTCGTAATTTCTCTCTCCACATTTGCATATCTCTACAGCTCGGATTCCGTACAGGCGGCCGGAATCTACAATAGCGCCTCCGGCATCTTCTCAGATTCGAAATCTGTTAATGCGGTCACGCCGGCGAATACCGCGCAGGATCTTGATCCGGCAAGCGTTTTGAAAAATTATTTTGAACAGAATATCTCCGCAATAGTAACCGTCTGGCTGGCCGGATTTATTCTTTTTTCCTTCAGGTTCGCCGGCGGAATATTTTATGTGCGGCGGCTTAAAAATGCCGGACTCATATCCCCGGAGAAATTTTGGGCGGATAGATTAAACATCCTATCACAAAAATTAGATCTGACCAGATTGGTAAGATTGTTTGAATCATGCAAAGTGAAAACTCCGGTGACAATCGGTTATTTAAAACCGGTTATTCTTCTTCCGCTTGGAATGCTGACCGGGCTTCCGCAGGATCAGATTGAGGCAATAATCATTCACGAGCTTGCCCACATAAAGCGGTACGATTTTCTAATTAATCTATTTCAGACATTCATCGAAACAATCTTTTTTTATCATCCGGTCGTCTGGTGGATTTCATCTGCAATTAAAAGCGAGCGGGAAAACTGCTGCGACGATATGACTCTTAAATTATGCGGCGGCTCACTGATCTATTTCAAAGCTCTCTATAATCTTCAGCAGATGAGTCTTGACGAGAACGGATTAGCCCTTGCGGTAACGGGAAAGAAAAATCAATTATTCAGGAGGATAAACAGAATGAATTCCAACAATAAAAATACTTCGTACGGTATAAAGTTTGCCTCGTTTGCCGCTCTTCTGCTGCTGATAGCCGCGGCGTCTTTATACTCAACATCGTCAGCAAAAGAGAACGCCCGCGAATATGCCCCGGCAGCATCTGTCAATCCGTTCTCCGTCTATTCCGGCGACGAATCGCCCGTTGAACTTAATACAGGCATCGCTCCATCGGATACAACATCAATAAAAAAGGGAAAGAGAACTCTTAAATTTTCCGATGATGACAAGAAATACAGAGCAAGACTTAATGACGGCAGGCTTCTGGATCTGTATGTCGACGGAAAAAAGGTTGACGAAAAAGAGCTGCCTAAATACGAGGCGCTGGTTACCGAGCGCCTGAACGAGTTTGATTCTTCAATGGAGGATTTCCGCCGTGAGATGAAAGATTATAAAGGAAAGATGAAACAATTCCGGGAGAAGATGAAACAATTCCGCGGGACGCACGGATTTAATCACGATAATAATTTCGAATTTGATATTCCCGTTCCGCCTGTCCCTGAATTTCCCCCAGCCGTTCCCCATATGGACTCAACGGAATGGAAAGAGATGATGAATGATATTCGTGAAAGTGTTCACTCAAGCCTTTCGCGTCACTCCATCAAAATGCCTAAGATCCGCGTTCCGCATATCAATCTTGACGAGCTTGATATTGACCTCGAGCATCTGGATTTCGATAAAGAAGAGTTCAGGGAATCGATGATGGAGTGGAAAAAGAATTTCAAGAAGGAGATGGAGAAGTGGAATTCCGACAACGAGGGATTTAAGAAGGATATGGAGAAATTCAAAGAGGAGATGAAGAAGAGCGGTCCGAACAGCGAAGCCTTCAAAAAAAGCATGGAAGAGCTGAGGGTGAATATGGATAATTTAAAAGTCGAGATGAAAAAACTGAAAAATTTTGTCCGCGACGCAAAGGATGAACTTGTAAAGGATAATCTGATGGAGAAGGGGGATGATCTCGAAGATTTTACTTTATCAAAAGATGAGATGGTGATAGACGGTAAAAAAGTTTCTCCGGAACTTCACAAAAAATATCTCGAACTGTATAAGAAGTCTTTCGGAAAAGAATTAAAGGGAGATGAGAAGTTCAGAATCAACGATTAATTATTTCTAATCGGGAACCGATTTTGAGATGCTTTTTCATTTATTTGCCCGCGCCTTGGTGTCTTAGCGGCATATAATAAGCCGTGGGGCACTAAGCCGCGAAGCGCTCATGAATTGAGATTCAGCAAGGCTTCTTTTATTAACTCCTCAATTGAAACATTCGGCGATTTATCCGTAATCGCGCGCACCATCCGTTCCGCAATTTTCTGATTATATCCGAGATTTATCAGCGCGGCAATCGCATCCCCGCGTACGCTTGATGTCCCGAACGAAACGCCGTCGACGCTCTCAGCGAGAGATTCAACTTTATCGCGCAGTTCTATCACCATCCGCTCGGCGGTTTTTCTTCCTATTCCAGGTGTTGAAATCAATCTCGACACGTTGCCGCTTTTTAGCGCGTCCTTCAGGTCTTCAATTTGTATTCCAGATAAAATGCTTTGAGCGGATTTCGGTCCGATGCCGCTTATGCTTATGAGCAATTCAAACATCTCTTTTTCGGCGAGGGTATAAAAACCGAACAGGTCCATCGCCGATTCCCGCACGCTTAGATAAGTAAATAGAGAGACTTCCTCTTTATCCGAAATTTTTTCAAACGTTGTGATTGAGATATTGACGATATATCCGACGCCGTTAACATCTATCAGAAGCTTCGTCGGTTTTTTAGAAATTATTTTTCCGTGCAGGTAGCCGATCATAGAGGCAGTTTTAAATTATTAGTGTTGAGTTTTTAGATAATTTAAAATACAATTTGTTATTCAATTACCCTATCCGGATTTTCCTTAACGAACTCTTTCCAGTTTCTGCTCTTTTTGGAGAATGAATTTGTCTTGAAAGCGTGACAGATTGCTACCGCCAGCGCGTCGCTTTCGTCAAATTTCATTTTAACTTTTCTTATGGCGAGCAGTTTTTTAATCATGAACTGAACCTGCTCTTTTGATGAGGCGCCGTTGCCTACAACAGATTTTTTTATCTCCCGCGGCGAATATTCCTTTATAGTCAGATCGTGATTAATTGCGGTGAGCATTGAAACTCCGCGCGCGTAACCTATTTTCAAAGCCGATTGGACGTTTTTTCCGTAAAAAGCCGTTTCGATCGCAAACTCGTCCGGTTTATACTGTACTATTAATTTGTTCAGATTATCGTGGATTGTCTTGAGGCGGGGGGGCATCTCCTTAGTCGGCTGGATCTTTATAACGCCGGCGGCGACATATTTTAATTCATTCTCTTCAAAATCGATTATCCCGTAACCTGTAAAAATTGTGCCGGGATCAACGCCAAGTATTCTCATAATGTCTTAACGAAACGCTGATTATTACGCTTTATTATGATTGAATTATTATACATTCAGAATTATCTATTCGGCAAAGTCGGCATTTGAAAACACATTCTGCACATCATCCGATTCTTCTATTGCTTCGATAAGCTTCATCAATTTTTCCGCTTCATCTCCTTTAACCGGAGTGCTGTTCTTTGCAATCCACTGGAGCGAAGCATTTTCCGCGGTTAATTTATTTTCTATCATTTTTTTTCTAACCGGCTCAAAACTTTCCAGAGATGTGGTAACTTCAAAAAAATCTTCTTCCGTACTAAGATCGTCCGCTCCCGCATCAATAATAATCTCCATCATCTCGTCTTCGCTCTTTCCATCCCGCTTTACCGTAATTATCCCTTTCCGTTCGAACATCCAGGCTACAGATCCGGTCTCTCCCATATTTCCATTCCCTTTGCTGAACAGATGGCGGATCTCTGCTACAGTCCTGTTTTTATTATCGGTCGCAACTTCTACCAGCATAGCCACCCCGCCCGGTCCATATCCTTCGTACATCAATTCCGTAATCTGCGATCCCTCCAGTTCACCGGTAGCTTTTTTAATTGCCCGCTCAATATTATCAGCCGGCATATTTGCGGCTTTAGCGTTATCGATGGCTAAGCGCAGCCGCGGATTTCCGCCCGGATCGCCTCCTCCCTGTCTTGCGGCAATTGTTACCTCTCTGATCATTCTTGTAAAAATTTTTCCGCGCTTCGCGTCAAGCGCTCCTTTTTTTCTTCTGATTGTTGCCCACTTGGAATGGCCCGACATAAAAACTCTCCTTACGACTTTACATTTGAATCCGCGGAAACGGATTGATTTTCCTTTACGAGCATATCTTTAAGGCGGATCTGGGGATAGCTTTTCCCGTCTTTTTGAATTGTCTCAATCGTATATACAATATCAACCAAATTTTTTCCTTTATCAATATTTGCCGCAAAAGCGCCTAAGTTGAATCCGATCGCATCGAACACCTTATCGTTTCCGTTCTGGCGCAGACTTGCTACTATATGATTTGTCCCTACTATTCTGGGGGGATAAACAAGACTCACATTTTCGCTCATAAAAACGGGACGCATATTTCCCGGACCGAACGGCGCGAACTGATCGAGTACGCGTAAAAATTTAGGAGTGATCTCAGCGAATGTTATTTTGGTATCAACGTGAATTTCGTGAACCCTGTTCTCATCCGTCATATTTCTGCGGAGAACAGTATTGAATCTTTCCTTAAACTCTTCGAGCTTTTCAATTTCGATTGCAAGCCCCGCCGCCGCTTCATGTCCGCCGAACTGCAGAAGCAGATCCTCGCAGCTCTGAAGAGCCTCATAAA
>JBAYWA010000005.1:0-17804 GCA_041674325.1 Melioribacteraceae bacterium
GTAAACTCTCCAGACATCCTCTTTTGTAATGCTCATCCTGTCTTTTAAGTCGGTTGCCATGTAATCTGGTGAACCTTTAAAGATATTATAATCGCCGAGTCTCATTGCTTTTCCCAAAACGCTTGCGCTTGAGCTGTAGAAACTATATTCAATACCGGCTTTTTGTCTTTCCACATCTTTATCCGTAAATCCGTCCTTCTCAAATCTCTGAAAAGCCTCTTTCACAGCCGCTTCAACGTCCCCCAGTTTCACCGTCGGGAATGCGGTGACTGAGATATCGAAAGTTCCGGCTATTTCGCTGCTGCTTTGCCGCGCCATTGCGGAAGGGGCGAGTTTCTTCTCTTCCACAATTACTTTATATAGAGGTGATTTTTTGCTCCCCGCGAAAATTCTTCCAAAAAATTCGAGAGCGTAAGCATCTTTATTAAATTCTTCAACCGTCGGAAATCCCATACCCAATCTCGGCGCATTTGCCAGATTATCTTCGCAATATGATCTGACGGTTTCTTTTAATGATACCGGCATCAGTGGAAGAGGTGCCGGCGCCGGCGCCGATTTTATCTCGGCGAAATATTTTTCGATCCATTTCTTTGTCTGCGCCGCATCTATATCTCCTGCAACAATTAATGTAGCGTTGCTGGGGGCATAATATTTTGCATGGAAATCATACACATCCTGCAATGAAGCGGCGGCCAGATCTTCAAGTTCTCCAATTACAGTATGGCCGTACGGATGAGACGCGGGATACATCAGTTTTGTTGACATATACTGGCTTTGTGAATATGCCCGGTTGTCTCCCTGACGCTTTTCGTTCTGAACTACATTCTGCTGGGTGACAAATGTTTCCTGATTGACTTTACTTAGCAGGAATCCCATTCTGTCGGATTCCATCCAGAGAGCCATCTCTACCGCGTTCTTCGGAATCACTTCGAAATAGTTTGTCCTGTCCTCATTCGTAGAACCGTTAACATTGGAAGCGCCGGCGGTCTGCAGTTTCTTGAACCATTGCCCCTGAGGAATATTCTGCGACTCATTGAATCTTAAATGTTCAAACAGATGCGCGAAACCGGTTTTTCCCTGAACTTCCCGCGCTGAACCGACGTGATAAACCAGATATACAGCGGCTATCGGATCGGACTTGTCAACGTGAAGAATTACATTAAGACCGTTCTCAAGCTTATACTTTTCGTATGGAATCCTGAATTCCTTCTTCTTCTGGGCGCTTAATAGGGATACACTAAGACAGAGTGTAAGAGCAATGAAAATAAATGATAATTTGTGTTTCATTTTCCCTCCGGGAAATTATGGTTGTTTATCTATTAATAGAAAAGCTTTAAACGCGGTCATATTGCAAGATTTATCTGTTCCTCTTTACAATTTAGCCATTTTAATGAATTGAAAAAGGAAGAAATTAACGGTTAACAATTTTTAACAGATGAAATTAGGCGCCGGAGGGGGATATTAAAATTAATTTTATCGCCTCTCGGAAACTATTTTACGAAATTTGCATCTGTTTAGTAAAGGCAGAAGAGATTATATGCGGAAAGACCCGGTTATTGATTTCACTCTCACGTACAACAGGTTTAAGAAGCCGTTGTTTAATTATGCGTGTAAAATTGTGAAATCGGAGATGTTCGCCGAGGATATCTGCCACAATGTTTTTATGAAGCTGTTCGACAATCTTGAGCGGATAAGAAATGCAGAGGCTGTTGAAGTCTGGATTTTTACCACATGCCGGAACGAAATATTCAGCCAATTCAGAAAGAACAAAAACAGGATTGAGGAAGGGATCGAGCGGCACGAAAATAAAATCACTACGGAAAGCCTGTTCGAGGATTTTGAGAGGAAGGAACTCATCGATTTAATAGAGGAAGAATTGCGGGGGATGGATCAATCACATAGTGAAGTTTATTATCTGAAAGAGTACTCCAGCATGAGCTACAAAGAAATCGGCGCTATTATGGAGATTTCGGAAGATCTGGTGCGGAGCAGAATCTTTAAAGTGAGGCAAAAATTAAAAACGGCAATAATAAAATCAGAAAGAGGTTAATATGGATTGCGAAAATATATGCATGATGATAAGCGCTTATATAGACGGGGAACTTCCGAAAGAGCGGGAGGGATTTCTCTTCACTCACCTTGCATCCTGCGGCGAATGCCGCCAGGAGTTCAAAGCCCAGTCACAAATCCAGCGTGAGGTAAAAATTAATCAGTTGGAGGTAAACGGAAAATTTGAAGAAAAAATATTTGATTCAATCCTGGAAAGAAAAACCACATTTTCCGGGCGGTGGATTACAAAACAGACTCCGATTTATGTTAATTATCTTTTAGGTGCCGCGATAATTGCGATTATGCTCTTTTCGTTTTTTCAGGTGGCTTCTCTCCGACGGGATCTGAATCTGTTTCAGGAAAGATACGAAGCTTCGCTAAGACAGATGAATTACCAGGCCAGCCAGATTTATCTTATGATGAACAGCATGCCTGCAGTTGAAATCAAACAATATTAAGAGTGAGGGGAAAAATGAAAAATACGATAATTATCATGGCCGTTATCGCTTTTATAATGGGTGGATGTAACAGCGGTGGCAATGATGAGAGATCTGTGAATGGGGAGAAGAAAAACTCTGAGCATTATCTGAACTTTGACGATGAATCAGAATCTAAATCAACCGCAACTGTGGATACCGTTGAGTTCAGAAATGTAATGGAAAGACTTTTGCCTGCCAAGAGAATAGTAGAATTGTTCGGCATAGGGTACCAGGTTTTTTATTTGGGACTGACTATAGATCCTATCGGAAATGTTTATGCTACATTAGCGCCGGATGCCGGCTTCTGGATTACGGGAATGGGCGGCTTGGAGAGGTTGTTGTTCAAAGAGAATCTTGAATTAACCAACGATTACGCGATAGTCCCAAATTCGGAGGGGGATTCGAGAGCAATAAAAATTAATGATATTTTTTACACAAACGATCCGAATGTAGGGAAAGCCTTTAATGGGTTCCCGGGAATAAAGAACGGTAAAAAAGTGCGTTCTTTGAAAATATTTCAGATCGACGCAACGGTTGATAATACGGGCAATCTTATCACGCCCTGGTCCATCACCGAGGTGGATGTTTCCAAGTTTCGCCCTCAAATTGCAGGTAATCTGCCCCGGGAATATTATATGGGGTATTTTCCCGCCGCACTAAAAGAAGATTTCAAATTTATCGGCCAGAGCATGGGATTTCCCGAAGCTGCGGTGAAACGGGGCGTGCGCGGGAGAGTGCTGATAAAACTCTTTTATGAAAAAGACGGGGAGTATGCGGGTTATCAATTGATTAAAGGCCTCGGATACGGCTGCGACGAAGAGGTAATCAATACGATAAAAACATTCAAACCAAAATCCTATCCTTCCGGACAAAGGAGCACTGTGCTGGTGCCGTTCAATTTCGGGCCTTCAGATAAAACTCCGGTCGATATAACGGTCAAATTGCTGGAATATGATCCGTCCAATCCGCACAACAATCTGAAGATGATTCTTATTAATAAGCTTCCGATTTCCCGGTCGGTTAAAACTAAATATTCTATTAATGTTTTTTTTGATGGAAATCTTGTACTAAAAGATACTTCTGTTGGTCTGAATTGGGATGAAAAGCTGGGACTGGTCTATTATTTTGGCGGCAACAGGATAAAATCCGGTGAACACGATTACCTAATATCTATTGATCCTGAAAATGTTCTAAATGATATAGACAGAAGCAACAACACAGTAAAAGGAAAACTTGTTATTAAATAGATTTAGATGCATGAAAAATGAGAGAGTCCCGGAATCGCGCCGGGATTTTCTTTTTTAAACTTTGTTTCTTAGCGTCTTTGTGGTGAAAAAGTTTATTGAAAAAGAATTTGGCTCAAAGATCGGGGTCGCAAAAAATAAGATACTCTGCAAAAACAGATTACGATTTAGCGCTTAATCATGATCGGCTTTAAGAAAACGGATCACTTCATTATGAATATTTCCACCCGTTGCGATGATGCTGTTTCCTCTCAGAGGATCATTCCCGTGATAATCTGTAATCATTCCACCCGCTCCGCGAATTACTGGAATGAGTGCGTACAGATCCCATGGACTCATTATAGGATCGATCATTATATCGGCATAACCGGTAGCGACAAGATAATAGCCGTAGCAGTCGCCCCACTGCCGGTAGAGTTTCACTTTATGAGTCAGCTCATCAAATTTTTTAATGCCATGATATTTTTCAATATTCAGCTGATCGGTGGTAAGTAATACAGCATCGGTCAGGGCGCTGCCTTTTCTTACATTCACCGGCCTGCCGTTTAATTCCGCCGTATGATTATCGCCTATCAAAAATTCATTGAGTATCGGCTGATTGATTACTCCGAGTATCGGTTCTCCGTTTTTAAGGAGGGCGATGAGCGTTCCGAATGTTACAGTTCCGCAGATAAAGCTTTTTGTGCCGTCGATAGGATCAAGGACCCATTTATATCCGGCGCCGGAATTATGCTCACCAAACTCTTCCCCCAGTATTCCGTGATTGGGATATTTTTTCATTATCATCTCCCTCATAAACTCCTCGGCTTTTTTATCAGCGATTGTTACGGGGGACAGGTCGGGTTTGTTTTCAACTGAGATACCAGTGCGCCAATAATGTCTTATTATCTTTCCGCTCTCGTCGGCCAGCCATTTGCAGAAATGTCTGAACTCATTCAATTCATGCATCTCATCACCATATTTTGTTTGAGTAGCCTATTCAAATATATTCGATTAACAATTCGTTCACAAAAGTTATATTTTCGTAATACCGATGAATTTAGTTAAAGCAAATAAGGAAAATATCCGGCATGCCGCGGAGATAATTAAAAACGGCGGACTTGTAGCATTTCCGACGGAGACGGTTTACGGATTGGGCGCCGATGGATTAAATCCGATAGCGGTTGCTAAAATATTCGAAGCTAAAAAGCGCCCGGCTTTCAATCCTCTAATACTTCATATTGCGGATAAAGACTGGCTTCAAAAATATTCAGCCACCCGGAACAAAAAAATCGACCGCCTTATATATAAATTCTGGCCGGGGCCTCTGACGCTTGTCCTGCCGAAAACCGGAATTGTTCCCGGCATAGTAACATCCGGAAATCCAACCGTGGCTCTGCGGATGCCGGATCATCCGGTAGCTCTGCAGCTTATTGAAGAGAGCGGAACACCTATCGCGGCGCCGAGCGCGAATAAGTTCGGACATTTGAGCCCCACCGAGGCAGCACACGTGGCAAAATATCTCGGCGATAGAGTCGATATGATACTCGACGGTGGAAAATCATCTGTCGGCGTTGAATCTACAATAATACAGTTCCACGATGATGAATTTTATCTTCTCCGCCCCGGAGGACTTTCAAAAGAAGAGATCGAAAATGAGATAGGCGAAATTAAAATTGGAATTACCGATTCCGAAAAACCAAACGCGCCGGGGCAACTGCCGTCTCATTATTCTCCGCAGACGCCATTAAAATTTTTCAATAAAAAATACCTTGATGAGAATAAAAAAATAGGACTTCTCTGTTTCAAAGAGAATAAATCCCCGTTTCCATATTTAAAGGTGAAGATCCTTTCTCCGGACAGCGACCTCAGGGAAGCAGCCGCGAATCTGTTCTCGTTTCTTCATGAACTGGAAAAAGAAAATCTTGACCTAATTCTTGTGGAATCCGTGGAGGAGAAAGGTCTGGGCCGGGCAATTATGGACAGACTGCGCAAAGCGTCGAATAAAAATCAGTAATTCCCGTAAAAAATTATCGTTTATTTTAATAAAACATAATTTCTATATTTACATGTAATAATCAGATCAGCCGAAATGAAAAAAAATACCGACATAAACCTATCGTCAGTTGATCATAGCGGAATGGAAGAACACGCCGAAGCCAAATTGTTCCTTCACACATTTAATGCTATTGACGAATGCATCTCCATAACGGATATGGACGATATAATAATCTATGTGAATAAATCGTTCGCGCTGACATATGGTTATGAAATAAGCGAGCTTATCGGAAAACATATTGGTATTGTAAGATCGGATAAAAATGATCCGGAGAAAATGAAAGAGATCCTTCCCGGAACAATTAAAGAAGGGTGGCGGGGCCGCGTATGGAACAGGAGAAAAAACGGGGAAGAGTTTCTCGTTGAACTGTATACGACAATTGTACGGGATGAAGCCGGTCAACCGATGGCTCTGGTAGGCGTCGCCCGCGAACTGACCGAACAGCTTCAGGCCGAAGAGAAATTAAATGAGGCGAATGAAAAATATCAGCACCTCTTTCATGAGATGAAAACGGCGATCTATGAGAGCACTCCCGACGGAAAATTGCTCGAGCTGAATCCCGCCGGGATGGAACTTCTGGGAATCAGATCTCGCGATCAATTTGAAGGTCTCGATGTGGCGCGCGATTTCTATATTAATAAAGAAGACAGGATTGCCATTCATAAGGAAGTTGAAAAAAACGGATTTGTTAAAGACTATGAATTGAATCTTAAGACTCTTGATAATAATATACTGACCGTAAGAGAAACATCCACAGCGGTGAAGGATAAATCCGGCAAAGTCGTTGCATTCAGAGGAATGCTCAGGGATATTACAGAAACAAAAAAGAATGAGGATAAACTTAAACAGCTCGTAGAAAGGCTGGAATATGTTAATAATCAGCTTCATCAGTCCGAAGATGAGCTCAAAAATACAAACGCCACTAAAGATAAATTTTTCTCGATTATTGCGCACGATCTTAGAAGCCCGTTTAGCTCTCTGCTTAGTTTTTCTGAATTTCTGATCGAGGATATTGAAACGCTCGATAAAACCGAGACAAAACTATTTGCCGAAAAAATTCACGAAGCAGCCAAAAATGTATTTACTCTGCTGGAAAATCTTCTCCAGTGGTCAAGAATCCAATCCGGTAAAATTCCTTACAATCCGGTCAGTTTTAATATAACATTCAAAATCAATCAGGTGATCGGGCTTCTTGCAAACAATGCAGCCAATAAAAAAATAAAAATTGTTAACGAGTCGTTGAATAATGCCATTGTTTTTGCTGACGACGACATGCTCTTCTCGGTACTTCAAAATCTTTTATCAAACGCCATTAAATTCACTAATCCGGGCGGCGTTATTGTTTTTAAGTCTGTAATTCTTAAGGATGAGATAGAAGTTTCAATTAGCGATAACGGTGTTGGAATAAAAGAAGAGGATATTCAAAAACTGTTCAGACTGGATTCACATCACACCACCTACGGAACAAGCGAGGAAAAGGGGAGCGGGTTGGGATTGCTTCTATGCCAGGAGATGATTGAGCGGAACAGGGGTAAAATTCGGGTTGAGAGCCGGATTAATGAGGGAACAACATTTGAATTCACACTGCCGAAATCTTAATACTTTCAAAACCTTAATTTCTTTATCGCGTCTCTTAAAAAATTCGGAAGAATGACTTTATGTGTAAGCATTATTCCGGCGGGATCCCCGGCTAAATCAAGCATCTCATTATACTTTCTTTCACCGTAATTATTTATAATTAGATTCTTCCCCACAGGCAGGGATAAATACTGTCTCATATTTGCGGCGTCAATTTCGGGATGAAACTGCGTGCCCGCGAATTCCTTGCTGATTCGTATCGCCATCATAGCCTGTTCGGAAGAGGTCCCGGAGGAACCCGCCTCTACAGACAGAATTTGCGCGCCTAACTCACCGAACATTTTTAGATCGGGATTTACCGCCTGCCAGTTTCTGAAGTCGGCAGCATAAAACGGATTGCCCAATCCTTCCAATAATAAATCTCCTTCGCCCGCCGGAGTTTTGACAACCGGCACAATTCCGAAAGACTCTTTGTTCTTTTTAACAACGTCGCCAAGTTTAAAATAGCGTGTCATCATCTGAAATGAGTGGCAGATGAAAAAAAAGTATTTTTTTGATTCTTCGTTCTGATTATGAGACCAGATTGAATCGAGAAGTGAAAAATAAGCCGACTCCCAGCGCGAACCCGACCCGTCCCATGGACTGCCCGGTCCGCCTGAAGAGATGTAGATATCATACCCGGAATCCGGCGCGGTGCCGGAATACCGGGTATTGTAAATTTCATAACCGACCGGGATATTATCGTAGAGCCGGTCTGATGACCGCAGGATATTTTCTATACAGCCTATATCCCGATTCTCTTCATTGTTGTAGAGATCTATTAAAGCTATCCGTATTTTTTTCACTTCAGTCAATTAACCGTTCAAAATAAATTTTAAATGATTTCGATATTCTCCGCTTTATTATTCTGTTCGAAAAGCTGATTAATATGATGACGCATATGACCGAAATAATCCCTTATAAAATATTCGAGAGTTGCCGGTTGATCGCGTGGAACCGCTCTCCAAGCGATCTTATCCAGATTATGGTTCGGCCGGGGGCGGGTCATCTCCTCTCCGGAAATTTGGCCAGACAAATGGATAATCAGAAAATTAAATTCTTTCCAGAGATTAATAAGAAGGGTCCAATCCATTATCTGATAATTCTGAATCCGCACCCATTCATCCTGATCATACCCCGGAAAGATCAGATCGTCTGTGAATTGCGCCCGCACAAAACGCTGGTGATTATTTGAGGCAGAATCGATCAGATGCCCTATTATTTCTTTTTTTGACCACCGGGCATTCTGTTTCGCCGCCGCGTCAATTCCGGAAATTCCTGTGAGTTTCCGGAATGTATCATCCAGATATTTTTTTTCTTCTTCCCAAAAATTTTTCATGAGTTAAATCATTTTAATTGTTTTAAAATCTCCTCGATTGCTCTGTCAAGTTGCGGATCTTTGTTCTCGAGCCTGTCTTTAAAAGAAGTTTTTACGTAAATATCGGGTTTTACACCCGTCATCTCAAGATCCTTTCCGTCCAGGGTATAGCATCCCCACGAAGGGAGGCGGTAGAACGAGCCGTCGACAAGAGATTTACCGGAAGTAAATATTATCCACCGGTAGCTCTCGGTTCCAATAATTTTTCCAAGGCCGAGCTGTTTAAAGCCGGCGCTTGTCATTTCGGCATCGCTGAGGCTCTGTTCGTTAATCAGAAGAACGATCGGTTTTGAAGCCGGGGCAAAATTCGGCTGAACCGTAAATTTCCCCTCGCGGTACTTCCACTGCAAATAAGGTCTCTGCGACAGAAAATTTATGACGTCATCGTGAACGTTCCCGCCGGTATTATAACGGAGATCCAGTATGAGTCCCTCTTTATAATGAGCATCGTCGGTCATATCGGCAATAAAATTGTCGAGCTCGCCCCCGCCCATATTTTTCATGTGCGCATACCCAATTCTATTTCCCGATTTTGAATCGACATATTTCTGATTCCACTCTATCCATTCGTCGTACAGATTGGATTTCAGTTCGCCGCTTGATTGCGGATGGATTTTAACATCGAATTGTTCACCGCTCCGGCGGAATGTAAGAGTAATCTCGTCGGGTAATGATGTTGACGTGAAATATTTATCGCGGCTGACGGATTTATCTATCCCAGCTCCGTTTAATGCGGTAAGTTCGTCGCCCGGTTGAATGGCATTCCCTTTTCTAAACGCAGCCGAATTTTTAACGACACTTTTAACAGTAAACGGTTTTTCGTCGTCGAAAATAATTCCGGTTTCCATTGTCTCGGATTTAAAAAACGGTTTCTCCTCATCTCCGTTGGAAGTAAATCCCATATGAGAACTGTTTAATTCACCGAGCATGTCATTCAATAAAACTCTGAGATTTGCGCGGGTTGTAACGAATGGAAGAAATGAAGCATAATGCTTCTTCAATTTTTCCCAATCGGCACCGTGAAATTTCTCATCGTAATAATTCTCATCGAGATTGGCCCATGTTTCGTAGAACATTTGATTGAATTCATCCGACAGATTCCGGGTGAATTTGAGTTCCGTTTCAACCGCGGTTAATTTACTTGAGGCGAAATCGATCTTATAAATCTTGCCGGCGGTCATTAGAAAATAATTATCCTTCGATTTGCAGATGGAATACCCGCTTCCTTTCGCCCCTTCAAATTTTTTGGTCTCGGATTTATCGAAAGGTTTTAAAATCATCTGGTAGAAATTCATCTCTCCTTCATGATTGGAAAGGAAGAACAGACGGGTTTCGTCCCCTTTCTGGTATACGTACGGTGAATTCTGACTGCCGCTCAGTTTTGCAATAGGCTCCCACCTCTCTTTCAAATCATTAAAATCGATCACAACATTCGGTTTTGCGCTGTCTTTTTTAGCGTCCTTTTCGTTGACGAACAATTTATCATACCTGTCGGATTTGAATTCCTTATCGGTGATCTGAAGAGCTATTCTGTAAATGTCGTCGGTTGATGTTCCGCGCGGATAGCTTGCCTTCAGCCGTTCAGTCTGAAAATAGATATACCTTCCGTCGGGCGACCAGACTGGTGAGGTTTCGGTTACTCCTGTTCTGGTAATTGACCGTGAGGTTCCTGATGTGAAATCGTAAACGAATATATCCTGTTCGAAATTTCTCATTGCCGTATATAAAAGAAATTTGTCGTCTGGAGAAAATTGAGGATCGTTGCTGTTTAATGCCCAGAACTCATCTTTAACAATGGTCTTCGAAGAAAAATCTTTCAGATCCAGCACGCGTAATTCATCTCTTCCGCTTAAATATGCCGCCTTTGTTTTATCGTTACTGATTACAATCGCCCTGTTATTTTTATTATTAGACGTAACTTGTTTCTCTTTCGATTTACCGTCCGCCCTGATGGTGAATAAATTAAGCCATCCGTTGACTGTCCTTGAAAAGAGGATCGTTTCATTATCAGCCAGCCAGAGCACTTCCATAACCCGTTCATTGGGCTCGGCAATGATCTGTTTTATAAATTTACCTTCAACATCGGAGACAAATAATTCGCCGCGCGATACAAATACAAATTTCTTTCCGTCACCCGATGCGTAAAAATTTGTCAACGCTCCTTTAGTGTTGAATTCCTGCTGAAGCGTGAGTGTGTTGTTGCTTGCGGCCGAAACCGGCACTTTTTCCGCGCGACCGGATTTTACATCAAAGAGAAAAATTTGATAATCTTTTTCGAAAACCACAGATTGACCATTGGCGCTCACTCTGGGTCTTTTAATAGATGAAGAGAAATTTGTGAGCTGTTTCTTCTTTCCGTTTTCGAATGTATAAAGATTGTATTCATCGTTCCCCTCGTCAGACGCAAAATAGATCGTTCCGTTTTTATCGACCGTATGCCAGAAATCTTTCCCGGGATAATCGGTCAGTGCTTTGAATTCCTTTGTGGCGGGATTATAATATTTCAAATCGGGATTAAATTCACCCTTGTAATGTTTTCTGTTTGCGAAGATCGAGCTTTCCCACGAATCATTGAAATAGAATCCTTTGGTAAGCGGATCCTCTGTTATATTATGAGGCCAGTTGAAAAAGTGAGGAAACAGGCGCACAGGAGTTCCCCCCTCAACCGAAATTTTATAAGAAGTCATTGAATTGTATCTGCCGGAAGTAAAGTAGATATATTTAGAATCCCAGGACCATGATTCGACATTATCGCCGGCGGTATGAATTGTTAATTGTTTTACAGCTCCGCCGTCTACGGGAAGCAAATAAATATTAGCGCTCCCGCTTTGCGTGGAAGTGAAAGCTATCCATTTTCCATCAGGAGAGAATTGAGGGCGCGATTCAATTCCATCCATTCCGGTCAGCCGGAAAGCGGTTCCTCCGGTCGATTGAACGCTCCATATATCGCCCTCATAAGCAAATACTATTGTGGAGCCATCCGGCGAAAGAGATGGATCGGAAAAAAAATATTGATTACTCTGTCCCACAACCGGCAGGGAGATGAGCATGAGGAAAAGAACGGCTTTTTTCATTTTCACACCTTTCTATTTTAAAAAATCAATCACGATTTGGACGTTTTAATTATAAAAACTACTTGCGCTGCAAGATGTATCACCTCTCTTTTTACAGTTGCTAAATTAATATTTATTTGTATCTTGAAAGCATAAGAGACCGGAAGTTTTATGAAGAACAACCCACTCAATTATAATTTAGAAAAATGCTCCTGCGGATATGATAGATCAAGTCCGCATATAAGGCATAATTCGGAATATTCCTCTTTCGGGATGATTCTCTATTGGATAGGTATAAGCGCCGTTCCTGCCCGTGTGAATTTTCAGTGCGATCAGTGCAAAGAAATTATCGAATCGACCGATGACCCCTCGGTTATTAAAAAATATGTCGGCAGATAAATCAGTCTAGCGGCTCAAAGCATGCCTCGGAATAAATAAAGCAGAAGAATTACGCTGAAGGTATTCTTGCTAAATGGTTCATCTTTGGCTAAGTTTCTCATCCAATAAGGCCGAAAAAAGGATATTTTCTTAAATCGTTACAAAATTGTGGAAGTTCGTATAAATCGAATAGCCCCATTTTAAAAATCTTAGCTCTCGCGGAGGAACTGTTTATGTCCAAAGAAATGATTCTTGAAAAAATTGATCAGGCTGTAAAAATATTGAATGAAAAAGATATCGATATGTGGATGACTTATGTTCGCGAAACCGGAAACATGAAAGATCCGATGATGGACATGGTAGTCGGCACCAGCGCAACGTGGCAGTCGGCATTCATCATAACAAAAAAGGGGGATACTCACGCTATAGTCGGATCGCTCGAGCTCGCCAATATGAAAGCGGTCGGCATATATAAAAATATTCACAGCTATCTTAAATCGGTTAAAGAACCTCTTCTCGAAGTGTTAAATGAATACAAGCCGAATAAAATTGCGATTAACTATTCGAGAAATTCAACTCTTGCAGACGGACTTCCGCACGGATTGTACCTTGAGCTGCTCGATCATCTGAAGGATACGAAATTTACGAACGCGTTAATTTCGTCGGAGGAGATAGTTGCTGCGCTTCGCGGAAGAAAATCTCCCGCAGAACTTGAAATTATGAAAGAGGCCATTAAAGAAACACTGAAAATTTTTGACGAGGTGACAAAATATTTGAAGCCCGGATTGACTGAAAAACAGGTTGCTTCATTCGTTCATGAGCTTACGGAGAAAAGAGGATTCGGACTTGCCTGGGAAAAAGAATATTGCCCGTCCGTATTCACCGGCCCCGATACAGCCGGCGCGCATTCCGGTCCAACCGACCGGATAATTGAACCGGGCCACGTCATCAATATGGATTTCGGTATCAGGCATAAAGAATATTGTTCCGATCTTCAGAGAACCTGGTATGTATTGAATCCGATGGAAGATAAAGCGCCCGCGGAAGTTCAGAAGGGATTTGATGTTATTGTCGAATCTATTACCAGGTCCGCTAATGAATTAAAACCGGGAAAGAAAGGTTTTGAGATCGACGAGATTGCCCGTAATTATATCCAGGTGCACGGTTATTCTGAATATCCTCACGGACTTGGCCACCAGGTCGGAAAATTATGTCACGACGGCGGATGTCTTCTTGGTCCTAAGTGGGAGCGTTACGGAAATGTCCCTTTCCTCGAAGTGGAGGAATCGAATGTCTTTACGATTGAACCGCGGCTGACTATACCGAATTACGGCATCGCCACAATTGAAGAGGAAGTTGTTGTTACCAAAACCGGTTGCGAATTTTTATCGGAAAGACAGAAAGAAATTTATCTTGTGAGATAAAAGAAATTAATTATGAGCCCGCATCAGGTGCGGGCTTATGATCCGCAAAAAAATCCGTTCCAATATTACCCCGCACTCATTGTGAAGTATATACAATCGAAATTAGGATTTTGAATTACTTGTGATCAGTTCTTAAGGTGGCCGGATAAATATTTTTCGAGACCGTTAAGGCAGGTTATGTAATGGACATTGTCGTAGACGGATAATATTTTTGATTGCTCTTCCGATAGCGCCTGTCCGCCCACCAGGATCTCCTGCTCGGGAAAATATTTTCTGATAGATTGAACAAGTTTGATGAGTCTGTTCACATTAATATAGAAACTGCTGGAGATTCCGACCAGATCGGGTTTTTTCTCTTTTATCAGTTGAATAATATCGTTTTCGGGGGTATTTGATCCCGCAAAAATTGTGTTCCATCCCGCATTCTCAAAATACCCGGCAACCATCCTTGCCCCGAGTTCGTGAAACTCTTTATCAATGCACGTAATTAAAACGAGCCGGTCGTTCTTGGCTCCGTTGGAAAATGAGTTGGAAACATATTCAATTAAACCTTCTGTAATTTTGGTTGCGACATGCTCGTCGGCTATCGTACAGCGCTCTTTCTCCCACATCTGTCCGATTCTGTACATGGAGCGCTGGAATAGCTCCATGTAGATCTCTTTTATGCCGGTATTATTGTCTATTAGGTTGCGGACAATCTGGAGGCATTGTTTTTTATCACCCTCTAAAAGGGCGGTTAAATAGTGCAAATAAACTGCTTCGGAGATCATTCTGATAATAAATTGTTTAACTGTGTACTAAACGAAAAAGAGGCGGAAAAGATTCCAATCAGATAGAAATTTTATTCTTCTCTTTTTTCTTTTTATTTATAAGACGCGAGATCCGGTAACTGGTATATGCGAAGAATGGGGCGGCGAGGACATCAATTGTATAATGGACGTGCTGAATCAGAACTAAAAAGGCTATCAGTATTGTGCAGATTAAAAACACAGTTTTTAGTTTTTTACCCTTCGCGGTCAGAAAGAAAAGGAACATGGTTGAGGTGTGTCCGGAAAAAAAGAGATCGCGAAGAAGCGTCGTTCCGCCGCCGAAGAATTCTATGAAAGGATCTTCCAGCGGAATTATATGAATTGGAGCGTTGAGCGGCAGAAAATAAATTGTAATTAAACGGAGCGCGGCTACAAGTGTATATGACTGAAGCGCCACCAGCAGCCTCGCGGGATGAAATGCCAGAAATCCGAGAGCCGCGATCAGTCCTATGTAAATTAATGCAAACGTAAACCAGGTGACATCAACAGGATCGAAAGATGATAGAAACGGATCGTTGAATGAAAAACCCGGACGGTCTTCATTATACGCGAGAAACTTTGCCAGAAAAAAGAGGACTATCGCCAACAGAAAAATTGTAATAGCAAGTCTTGTCCTGTAGGATCTGTTTTCTAACGCTAGTTTCCAGACCGACTTTATTTCGAGAAATTTATTCAATTGAAGTTTCAAACGGCTCGCTTAATGACGCCGAAAAAATAGTGAAAGTAAGGCGAAACTTCTATACGAAGCTTCAATTCCTTTCCGGTTATGAAAAAAAATCCTATTTGAGCTTTCCGAATAATCTCATGAAGAATGCCATCATCTTGTGCCCGAAATCGGCATCCTTGATAAACATCATCGGACAGCCCGCGCGGATAACGGAAAGGCCATTTTCTTCGCCAAGTCTGGCGGCCGCTTCCGAGAAGCTTCCAACGCCGATCGATCTGTGGAACCAGATTCTTTGAATTCCGTTATCCACGCACTGTTTTACAACTTCAATCGACGCGGACGGATTTGTGGTTATAAAAACCGCGTCAGCTTTTTCGGGCGTTGAACTTAAAGATGGATAACATTTGTCCCCCTCAATCGATTCTGCAAACGGATTTATCGGGTATACCGTGTAACCCGCATCCTTAAATTTTTTGTAGATGGCGTTACCGACCTCCGTCTTTGGATTTCTGGAGACGCCGGCAATTGCTATTACTTTTTGATTAAGAAAATCACGCACCCTTTCTTCATAATTCATCTGATTTATTCCTGTTTAGTTTATGTATTACAGATATCATCTATTGCGGTACGATGTGGCAGTGAGTCCGCATATTATAACTTTCTTGCAATAACTACCGGGATTTTTATTCCGGTTACATTTCCGGAATCCTCCGCCGCGGTCTCAATCAATAATATGTAAATCCCGATACGGAGCGGCTGTCCGGATTCATCCATCCCGTCAAAAATAACCGAATTATTTGACGAAGCAAGGCGGTTTTCGGCAAGTGATCTGACTAATCTTCCCGAGCTGTCGAAAACTTTTATGCGCACTTGCGACAGCGGCTGCGTAAGATCAAAATTAATTATGCCAAAATCTTCAAATCCGTCTCCGTCCGGAGAAAAGGGATTCGGATTTATCGTAACTCTTTTTTCACTGCTCAAATTCTGTGCGAATATCGAATTCCGGCGACCGGGAGTAGCGCCTTCTGCCGCCGCGCAGCTGTTCCAATTCGATCTGCTGCTGGCATCAATATGCGGATTCACTCTCTCCAGCGATCGGTTCTTTGTAATAACAACGCTCTTGCTGTGCCAGCCGGGAGAATATGAAAGTGAATCCAGGGTTGTACCATAAAAATCTTTAAGCACAAGGAGCGCGCCGTCGTTTGATAAAGTTAAACTGCCCGCAATTTTTAATACCGTCTCACTCTTAAGCCACGAATAATTATTGAATATCGCCGAGTCCGAACTAAGTACAAAATATTTTTCTGGTGGCAGAATTATAAACGAGTCGGACAATTTGCATTTGCCCGAGGAGCCAAAATAAAGCTGAAGTCCCGCAAGCTGAATTGAATCGCGGGATGCATTGAAAAATTCGAGAAACTCCGAGCTGCCGGTGTCGGGATCGTACATAATCTCATTTATCACCAGCGAACCGGAAGAATAGCGAGGCATTAATATTACGCTGCTTTTAAATCCCGGTGTGCCGCCTATGGTCGCTGAATTTGTCCAATTGCCTGAATCATTGTTTTTATTCAAAGCTGTTTTTTCATCCGAGTAACCCGCCGCATTATCCGCAGTGTAAGTGTAAGCATCTATCGTCTCATCCGAGGCGTTTAATAAATAGATAGGTCTGCCGGTGGTATTAGCCATCCCGGATGAACCGAAATTATTTGTGCTGAGTTTTAACACTAATGCGTCGGGGGGGATCAATGATTTATAGAATCCGTTCTCGTAATCGTAATTGCCCTGGATAATTATTGCAAATTTGCCCGGGGCAAGAAGCGATCCCCCTATAAAGGCCGTTACGAAATTGGAAGAAGAGGTGTAGTATTTAATTTTAATTCCGGATAAGTCGATTGTTTCTGTTGAGGATGTATTGTAGATCTCTACATATTCTCCGTTGGTTTCGGATGGATAGAATAGGATCTCGCTGAATGTAAGATCCGAACCGCTTTGAGCCCGCAAGACCGGGCCGATGAATAATAAAAGAAAGTATAAGGAGAGAAAAAAATATCGTCTTCCCATTTTATATTAAATATGATGTTGCAATTCGACGGGGTATTAAATCAGCTTAATCGCTATGCTCCCGTAAAAATAAAAAAACAATCGCACAAAAACATCTCGAATCTCAAAGCAAGCTGCCGGTTGCTTGAATGCCCGGCAGCTTCACCGGTTAATTCAGTTCAATAGTCTCCACCACATTAAAATTTTTCTCTCCCTTTGGCGATTGAACAACTCTGGCTATTACTTTGCCGCCGTCAATCAAAAACTGAATAACCGTTACTTCTCCTTCTCTGGAATTGCCGGCGCCTCCTGCGTCTAGCTGATAAATTCCCCCTTCTTCGATCGGGAATTTATCTTTATTGGTTGCGTCTCCCCCCACATCCTTAATCTTCATCTTATAATAATAATGCGTGTGTCCTACAAGGACGGCTCTTACCTTTGATCTGTATTTAAGAAGCATATTCCAGAATTCATCCCTCTCCTTAACGCATTCGTCAAAGGAATTGCCGACATGCCTGTAACGCGGAAAAGCCGGCTCATGAAGAGCGATAAAAATATGCTCGGCTGGTGCCGATTTTATTTTTTCCTCAACCCACTTAATGCCGGCCTCATTTATGCATCCCGA
>JBAYWA010000006.1:0-16302 GCA_041674325.1 Melioribacteraceae bacterium
AGAGATATAATCCGGGAAGATCTTTCGATTGACGGAATTCTCTTCAAGCTCTTCGACACAGCCGGAATAAGAGCCACCGACGATATGATTGAAAAAGAGGGGGTAATAAGAAGCCGGGAGGCAGTCAAGAATGCCGATATTGTCCTATTCATGGACGATATTACCGGGGGCTTCTCGGCGGATTTGTATGAAGAGTTGATAGGAATTACCTCTAAGGAGAGAATTATTCGGGTATTTAATAAAATCGACCTAGAGAGAGAGGATATTTTAGAAGCGGACGTAAAGATTTCGGCAAAAACCGGAGAAGGAATGAACCTTCTTTTTGCAAAATTGAAAGAGAAGGCGGTTGGATCTCAAAGTTATACGGAAAAAACAGCAATTATAAACAATCTTCGCCATTATAATGCTCTGAATTCCGCCAGGGAGTTTCTGGGAAACACCAGGAATGCGATTAAGGAGGGGCTTACAGGGGAATTTATAGCGGCAGATCTGCACAATGCCGAAGCCGCGCTCTCTGAGATAATTGGGACGGTGACCTCGGAGGAGATATTAAATAACATTTTTGCGAAATTTTGCATAGGAAAATGACATTTCACGTGAAACGGGATGAGAGAGTAGAACGAAGAACGTAGAGTAAAGAGAGTATGAAGAAGAATTAATTGGAAAATTGAATTTAAAAATTTAATAACTTTTTCTCTCGATTTTATTCAACTCATTTTACACTACACTCTATACTCTTTATTCTACACTCTCTCAGATTGTTTCATGTGAAACAGAAAGGGATAAATGAGAAGTTTTGATGTAATTGTAGTGGGCGGAGGGCATGCCGGTATTGAAGCTTCCTCCGCAGCGGCCAGAATGGGCTGTTCTGTGGCTTTAATTACGATGGATAAAAATGCTATAGGAAGATTATCCTGCAATCCGGCAATAGGCGGGAGCGCAAAGGGGCACCTCGTTCACGAAATTGACGCCCTGGGAGGAATGATGGGATTAATAGCCGATAAGACGGGAATTCAATTCCGCATCTTAAATAAAACTAAAGGCCCCGCCGTATGGGCCGGGAGATGCCAATCCGACAGAGAACTCTACTCGGCTGAGGCGGGGAATGTAATTTTGGCTACCCCGAATCTTGAAGTAATTGAAGATTCACTCCTCGAAGTTTTTGAGGAGGGAAAAAAAATTACAGGAGTTAAAACAGTTAAAGGGGAGGAGTTGAAGTGCAAATCGCTGATCCTCTGCTCTGGAACATTCTTAAATGGACTGATGCACACCGGATTGAAATCCACTAAAGGTGGAAGGTTCGGTGAACAGGCCTCTGAGGGATTGACTGAGTCATTTACACGACTCGGATTTGTTTCCGGAAGATTAAAAACCGGTACGCCTCCACGATTAAGGAAAGATTCTATCGATTGGAAAATACTAGAAGAACAGCCGGGGGATCAATTTCCGGAACCGTTTTCGTTGCGGACTGATAGATCTCAGTTTCCGTTTCTCCCGCAGGTCAGCTGCCATATTACTTATACAAATAAAACCGTTCACAAGATCTTAGAGAAAGGATTCGGTCAATCACCCCTATTCACAGGCGTTATAGAGGGAGTCGGCCCCAGATATTGCCCCTCGATTGAGGATAAAATTGTAAGGTTTGCGGATAAAGAAAGACATCAATTGTTTCTCGAGCCGGAAGGACTAAATTCCGATCTGATTTACCTGAACGGATTTTCCTCTTCTCTGCCCGCAGAAATTCAGTTTGAGGCGTTGAGAAAGATAAGAGGACTTGAAAATGCCGAGATGGTGCGGCCGGCATATGCCGTTGAATATGATTATTTCCCCCCGTATCAGGTTGATCTGACTCTTGAGACAAAGCTGGTGGAGGGACTCTACTTTGCCGGTCAGATAAACGGAACTTCCGGTTATGAAGAAGCGGCTGGACAGGGGATTGTAGCCGGGATCAACGCGGCACTGAGGATTCAGAAAAGACCGGAATTTATCCTTAAGCGGAGTGAAGCTTACATTGGTGTTTTAATTGATGACCTGGTTCGTAAATCGACAAACGAGCCGTATAGAATGTTTACTTCAATGGCAGAACACAGACTGATTCTCCGTCAGGATAATGCCGACAGGAGATTAATGAAGAGAGGGTTTGAATTCGGTTTAATTCCGGATGATTTATACAGATCTATGAAGGAGCGGGAGACAAGAATTTCTCTTCAGAAAGATATTATATCGAAGAAGAGAATCCTTCCTAAGCAGATAAACGGATTACTAGAATCAAAAAATTTAGCGTTGATTGATAATTCGGAAACGATAGAGAAATTAGTTAAACGTCCGGAATTAACTCTTTTTGAAATTCTGAAATATTCAGACCCGGGCGAGGAATTATGGGCCGGCAATCTGCTGGCCGACGAGAAACTTTTGGAACAGATTGAGATAGAGATCAAATTCGACGGTTATATCAAGCGGCAGGAGGATCTGATAGCTAGGACCGAAAAGCTAGAGAGCGTTAATATTCCATTAAATTTAAATTACAATAATTTAAAAGCCCTTTCCACGGAGGCGAAAGAGAAGCTTAACAAGATTAAACCGCGGTCGATTGGGCAGGCGAGCAGAATATCGGGCGTTACGCCTTCAGATATTTCTATTTTATTAGTATATTTAAAGAGTTAAATGAGAGGGTTTTGTTGGATCTTCAAGAGCAGTATCTTCGTGAACTGAAAATGCTCTTCTGGGAAAATAGTCTTAACCCGGACGAATATCAGTTAGAACGGTTGGCCCATTTCGCCCTTCTGGTATCTCAAAAAAACACCAAACTCAATCTCATCTCCCGAAGAGATGTCCTTAAAATAATCGAAAACCATGTTTTCATCTCATCCCTAATGGCTGAATTTCTGCCGAGCAGGGTTTCAAAATTTTTAGATATCGGTACCGGCGGCGGATTTCCGGGAATTCCTCTGGCTATTACACGTCCGGCGATGAGGGGAATCCTTGCAGATTCGACGGCTAAAAAAATTGAAGCGGTTAAAGAGTTCATAAGCAAATTAAAGCTCAATAATATCGTTGCGGAAAATTTCCGCGTTGAAAGCGATGATTTCAAACAGAAATATGCCGACTCGTTCGATCTTGTTGTAAGCCGTGCGACCGTTCCGCTTGTAATATTATTCCGCTACTCTCTCCCTTTAATAAAAGATAAGGCGTACATAGCGGCGGTCAAAGGGGGCGATCTAATGGACGAGCTGAAAACTACAGAGCTTAAATATAAAGCCCACATAAAAAAATCCACGATCTTCGAGCTGTCTTACAAACCGACAAACGTTAGGAACGAAAAAGGGAAGAAACTGATACTAATAGAGATCAATAAATAAACCGACACCCTTTAATTTCACCCGCATAATTTTTTCTGAACGATGAAAAGAATAACGCTATATTAGAAGAAGTAATTCCTGACAGAGCTGATTTTTAAACTCAATCATCTCCTTATTTAACGGTATCAAAAAGCGGTGTACAAAAGATGACTGCTTCCGAAAAATTTTTACGCTATCCTCCGAAGAGAGATGTTGTTTTTGTATTAGGTGCGGGCGCGTCGCACCCGGACGGCGTTCCGCTGCAGAGAGATATGCTGCCGATGATAATTTCGGGCGGAATAAGCGAGATGGAAAATTCCGAGATCGGGCAGATAGTCTCTGAATTTATAAAAGATAATTTTGAATTCAACCCGGCGACCAATCAGTACCCTCAGCTTGAGGCGGTCTTCGGATTCATCGATTATTTTATTCAGCAAAATGAAAGTTTAAATTCGAAGTATACAAACGAGAAGATACGCGACATAAAAGAGTACCTGATCAAGCTGATCCATTATGCGGTAAATCTGCGCACCGAAAAACCGAGCCACTATTATCATCTTTTCTGGAAAGCAATTCAGAGGAACAATTCAAACATCTCGATTATCACACTCAACTACGATACTCTTCTGGAGCAGGCTTTTGAATTTCTATTCAAGAATCACGGATACATAGATTATTGTATTCCGCTGATGAATTATGAGCCGATACCCGAACTGCAGAATTATAATTTCTGGGTGAATCCGAGAGAGCCGGTTTATATCAATCCTGATGAAAATCCAATTCCTTTTAAAATACTTAAAGTGCACGGGAGTCTGAACTGGAAATACTGCAACTGCTGCAATCAGACTCTTCTGACTCCATGGGACAGAACAATCGACCTGAAGAGGGGAAAGTTTCTCGGATATACCTATCCCGATAAGCAGGAGTACGAATTCGTATGCCCGATAGATAAAACCGAGTTTAGAACGTTAATAATGCCTCCGTCGTATCTTAAAACAATTCACCATCCTATTATTTCTCAATTGATGAATGAGGCGGGGCGCGAGATTCGGGCTACAAAAAAGATAGTATTTATCGGTTATTCCCTTTCGAGCTCGGACGTTCATATTAAGGCGTTATTTAAAAAACAGATAACCCCGGATAAAGAGATTATTGTAGTAAATCCGAAAAAGAAAGAATCTCTCGAATTGAACTACAGATCCCTCACAAAAAATGTCAGTTTCATCTATTCCTCCTTCGAAGAGTTTGTAAACGACGAAAATCAGATCAATTCACTCTTCAAGTAACTTTTTGTTGATTCAATCAATTCCATGCTATATCTTTATACTACATTATTAATGTAGTGGAATACTAATTATGATTTCCAAATTGGCGGTTTTAATACTCGGCATTGTATCCGAGAAAGAAAGAAATCCATACGAAATTACAAAAATGCTCGAGCAGCTAAATACGCGAAAATGGCTCCCGCTGGCGGATTCAACGGTTTATGCTACAATTAATAATTTAAAGAAGCATGGATTAATTACCGGACGCCAGGAAAGAAGCGGAAACCTGCCGGAAAAAACAATTTATTCGATTACACCAGTGGGCGAATTCGAATTTCATGAGGCAATTACGAATTTCCTGGAAGATGATATTGCCGGACCGTCAAATTTTGATATCGGAATTCTCCTGATGTACAATCTAAGCAAGCCGGAAATTCTGCAAAAACTGAAGAAGAAGATGGAACGGCTTGAAAACAATTCGTATCTGATAAGAAAACAGATTTTAACATTCGAAATGAATCCCACTCAGGTAGCTTTTACCAGTTTGACTATGTTTAAACACAGAATGCATCTGATTGAAGCGGAGTTAAAAACTATAAGAGAGCTTATCAAAGAATTAAATGTGAGACAAACCATATCTGATCTGTCGCCGTTTGATATGAGAATGTTCTGACAGATTGAAACAGATCATGCTACGGCTTCCCAAATTTCTTTCACAAGATAACTTACCCGAATTCCGGGTTTGACTCAGCTAACCCATAAATAAATTAATTCTATCCCGTAAAAAATAACAATAAATTAAACCACGACGTGCATTTGTACTGTCTAAAGCCATAGAAGGTTTTATCGAAGCGATAATACTTTCCTCATACAGACCCCATAAAATCCATCCCCGCATAGCCGGGGGATGGATTTTTTTTACCAATCAGACGGGAGATGATTTGCGCCCAAGCTCAATTAAATTTACTTTTAAAAAGAAGTTCAAGAAAGGTTCGCGGGAACAAAATAGGACCTGATCTTTTAAGAGAATAGCTCTTAATGAAATTCGACAAAACACAATTTTAAACAATCGGATTCCTGACATGAAATTGCGCAAAATGGTTTTAGTAGTAATAATTAATATATTTTTAATTGCTGAAGTAATACCGGCACAAACGAGTGATATCATCTCAATTAAGAATGAATTGAACAGATGGATGAAGGGTTATAACCAGAAAAATCTGGAAAACTCCGTCGCAGTTTTTTCGGAAGATTACATTGGTTACTATGCCGGGCATCCGGATCAGAGCCGCAAATCTCTCAGAGAGCAGAACGAGGAAGTTTTCAATAATAAATATCTGAAAGCAACTCTCAGCATGGAGGCGGTGGAGATTGAATCTAGCGGGGATCTGGCTTATGTAACTATAAAACAAAAGTGGGCATTCAAACCAACTAATGCCGGCAATCCCCAGATAGCACTTGAGAAGGGGATACTGATAATGAAAAAGCAGAGCGACGGGGGCTGGAAAATTATCCGCTCATCTACGTTTCCCGTAAGTTCTCAGAAATAAATATTCCGGCAATATATCACGATACAGAAGCCGGAAAATTAAAAGAAAGGAACTGATGACGCGTTCCGAAAAATTATCCAATGAAATATACCGCTCAATTTTTGGGGATCCCTGGCACGGCGCGTCCGCAAAAGAGATTCTGGCCGGAATAAGCGCTGAAGAAGCATATCAAAGAGCGGCCTCTTCGATCCACAATATAATTGAACTGACGCTTCACTTAACCGCATGGACAGAAGAGACTCTGAGCCGGTTTGACGGCAACTTTCCGTCGGAACCAAAGATGGGTGATTGGCCCGCGCCCGGGATTATAAGTGAGGTTTATTGGGAGAGCGTAAAACAGAGTTTGTTTGAGGCAACCGATAAATTGATATCCGCCGTAAATAAATTGCCGGAAGATCATCTGGACGTGATGCCGGGAGCCGAAAGGATCCGGGAACTCGGGACCGGATTTACTCTGGAGGAATTGATTTACGGACTCGTTCAGCACAACGCATACCATATGGGGCAGGTTTCTCTGATCAAAAAACAACTGACGTCCGGTAACAAAAAGGGACATTAAGCGTCTTATTATAAGCCGCACAATAAAATTTACAATATGCCGTTCACAGAATTGAATTTATAATTGAACCTATCAAAAGAGAAAATTTAAAAGGGTCCCATGCAGAGAAAAATCATTTTAACCGCGACATTTATAATTCTTTTTTTCAGCACCGTAATTTTTCCGCAGCAGAATCAGACTTTTAAAAAGGAGGGTGCGCCGAATGTGTTTATCGACTGCGAATATTGCGACCTCAATTATATTAAAGAGCAGATACCGGTTGTAAATTATGTGCGGGACCGGAAGGATTCGGATATACACATTCTTTACACATCTCAGAGCACCGGATCGGGCGGGACCAGCTACACGCTCCTCTTCATAGGGCTTAATAAGTTTGCCGGTGTAAACGATACGGTAAAATATATGGCAAACAAAACCGATTCGGATGACCAATCGAGAGTGAAAATGGTTAAGGCTCTAAAAATGGGCCTGGTGAAGTATCTCTCCAAGACCCCCGTTTCCGATCAGATGGAGATCTCTTTCCCGAAACAGGCGGAGAAGATTGAGCAGCCGAACGACGAATGGGATTACTGGGTTTTCAAATTGAGCTCTTCGGGTAATTTGAGCGGTGAGAAGAATTATAATTCCAACTCAATTTACAGTTCGATTACGGCCAACAGGACCACCGAAGATTCGAAGATCAATTTTTCATTATCAAATGATTACAGCGAAAGCAATTATATATATGATACCGAGACCATAACAAATATTACAAGAAGCCAGTATGCAAATGCTTCATACATAAAAGCCATCGACGCAAAATGGTCGTGGGGACTCTGGGGAAGCGCGTCAACTTCGACATACAATAATCTCGATTTTAATTTATCGTTAGCCCCGGGGATAGAGTATAATGTTTTTCCCTATTCCGAATCGAACGTTCACCAGCTGAGAATTTATTATAAACTATACAATACTTTCAATAAATATATAAACGAGACTTACTATTTTAAGAAGAAAGAAAATGTCTGGCAGCATTCACTCAGCGCGTCCCTTTCATTGATTGAACCGTGGGGCAGTCTGAGCGTCGGATCCGATGTAGAAAATTATTTAAACGACTTCGGCAATATCGGTTACGGGGTTTACAGTTCCGCGAACCTGAGACTATTCAAAGGATTTTCGCTCAGTTTCTACTTCAATTATTATAAAGTCGGCAAACAATTAAATCTTCCTCTTGCGGGAGCAACGCTTGAGGAAGTACTTCTGAGAAGAAGACAATTGGAAACTACATATAATTATTACGCTTATTTCGGAATCTCTTATTCGTTCGGCTCCATATTCAATAATTTTGTGAATCCCCGTTTTGGCGGAGGAGGCGGAAGTACAATTATCATATCCAATTAAAATATGATCTTTATAAGAGTCCTGATTACCAAACGGCGCTCAAAAAGCGCCGTTTTTCATTCCGTTAACATTATTTAACAACGATATGCTAAATTTTTTCAATTTTCCGCACGATAATCATTTACCGATGAATTACAATTATGTAATTTCAGCATCCAAAAATTTGCCGATTAATGATTATAAATAAAAATATCTTCGCGCTACTGCTTGTTCTCCTTATGAACTCCTTCGCCATTGCCCAAAAGACTCCCGCTTTAATTAAAGAGGGAGCCCCGAATGTTTTTATCGACTGCCGGTGCGACAGGAATTTTATTAAAGAGCAGATCCCGGTAGTCAACTATGTTTCCGACCGTAAAGACGCGGACATTCATATTTTATTCACCGATCAGAGGACCGGATCCGGTGGAAGGGAATATAGTCTTCTTTTCAAGGGGCAGAACCGGTACGCGGAGATGAACGATACGGTTAAATATACGACGAACCAGACTGAGTCGGAGAATGAAACCAGGATAAAAATGGCTGATGCTCTGAAGGCGGGATTGGTCAAATACATCTATCATTCAAAAATCGCGGGACAGATGAAGATTGTTTATGATGAAAGCGGAGAAGAGGTGCCCGGCGCCGGCGAATTGACGGACGAATGGGATTACTGGGTATTCAGAACGGGGATAAGGACATCTCTCGGCGCGCAGCAGACGAGTAACAACAATAGTTTTGAGGGATCGCTTTCCATAAACAGAGTAACGGTGGAGTCGAAGATAAATTTTTATCTGTCGAATCAGTATTACGAAAGTAATTTTGATTACGAGGGGGAGAAGATTAAGAGCATTTCGAGAAATCAGAATTTTTCCAGCTCGTTTATCAAATCGATCGATCAGCATTTTTCGTGGGGAGTCTGGGGATCCGCAAATAAATCAACATACGGAAATATAAAATTGGGATTGAGTTTTTCTCCTGGAATCGAATTCAATTTTTTCCCGTATTCGGAAGCCAACCAGAGACAATTTTATGTTCAGTACAGAATTAACTCGCGCTACAATAAATATGACAATGAAACCATCTTTTTAAAGACGGAAGAAAATCTGTGGAGTCATTCTCTGCATATCTCTCTCGAACTGATAGAGACATGGGGCAATGCGGGATTCGGAATAAACGGGTCCAACTATCTTCACAATTTCGATCTTTATTCTCTGGGGGCAAACGGATTTGTATCTTGGAAATTAGCCAAGGGGCTGTCGCTGGACGCATCCGGAAGATATTCCAAGATCAATAATCAGATTACGCTTCCGCGCGGGGATGCCTCTCTGGAGGACGTTCTGCTGAGAAGGAGGGAGATCCAGACTCAATATTCGTACAGTTTTTCAATCGGGCTCTCGTACACATTCGGTTCAATTTACAATAATGCTATCAATCCGCGTTTCGACTAATCTGCCGGTAAGCATCAAGAAAATTTTGATGTTTTTCCTCGCTTCCCGAATGGTCCGGCGCTAATACCGCAAATCCGGGCCTCCCGTCAAAATTTAATTCCGCAGTTTAACGCTGATTCAAAACTTTCTTATCTTCAAGTAGAATTTAAAACCAGATTATTAATACGGTTATAAAAATGACCTGCGCGCAAATAATTTCCGAACTCAGAAAAAAATATAATCCGAAAAATGTAAAGGGGATGGCGCGATTCGGGATAAATGTGGATAAAGCATTCGGCGTAAATGTTCCATATATGCGCGCGATGGCGAAGAAGATCGGGAAGAATCACGAACTGGCCCTTGAGCTCTGGGAGTCCGGCTATCACGAAGCCCGCCACATAGCATCTATGATCGAGGATCCGGAACTTGTTACAAAATCCCAGATGAATAAATGGGTCCGCGATTTTAATTCATGGGACATCTGCGACGGAACATGCAGCAATCTGTTCAGAAAGACTCCATTCGCAATTGAAAAAATTGAAGAGTGGTGCGAAAGAAAAGAAGAGTTCGTCCGGCGGGCAGGATTTTCGCTGTTGTGTTATGTCGCGGTGCATCACAAAAAAAGGGGCGACGTGGAATTCCTGCGGTTCTTTCCACTGATAAAGAAACATTCGACAGATGAACGCAATTTTGTGAAGAAGGCGGTAAACTGGTCGCTCCGCACAATCGGAAAACGTAGCAAATATTTGAACAAAGAAGCGATGAAGCTCGCGGACGAGATTCAGAAGATCGATTCAAAATCCGCCCGCTGGATTGCAAACGACGCCATTCGGGAATTGAAGGATCCAAAAATTACAGCGAGAATTAAAAGATAGAAGAACTATTTAAAATAATTTTAACCGGAGAAGATTTATGAAAAGTCATTTCTGCCAGAGCCTGTTTAGGAAGGGGTTTTTCTTCCTGATTATAGTCATTGGATTTACATCATTTCTTTATTCACAGGCAATAATTAAATCAACTTCTTCAGATGAAAGAACGCGGATGTACAAAAACCATCTTCAATTGAAGGAAAGCTCTCCATTTAAAAATCTGAACTGGCAGTATGTCGGTCCGGCAAACATAAGCGGAAGAATGACGGATGTGGAGGTAGTGCGCCCCAGGGGGAAGAATTATGTGATTTACGCAGCCGGCGCTACCGGTGGAGTCTGGAAAACAACGAATGAAGGAACAACCTGGAACCCGGTTTTTGAGCACGGGCAATCGACTTCCATCGGAGATGTAACGCTCGCCCCGTCGGATCAGAATATAGTATGGATAGGAACGGGCGAAGCGAATATATTCAGAAGTTCAAACGCCGGAGCCGGAGTATTTAAGTCAACGGACGCGGGTAAGAGCTGGAAACAGATGGGCCTGACGGGAACGAATACAATTCCCCGGATTGTAATTCATCCGAAGAATCCGGATATCGTCTACGTAGCCGCAAGCGGAAATGAATGGACGGATAATGAGGAGCGTGGATTGTTTAAAACTGAGAACGGCGGAAAGACCTGGAATAAAATTTTTTATAAAGATCAGAGAACGGGCGTAATTGATTTAGTAATGGACCCGTCCGACCCCTCAACCATATATCTTGCCACATGGCAGCGGGTCCGTCAAAAATGGAACGACCCGAGAAACGATAGCGATTATAAAAACAGCAGTATCTATAAATCAACAGATGCCGGAATGACGTGGAAAGAAATTTCGGACGGATTGCCGGAAGCCAAATTCCGCGGAAGAATAGGAATTGATATCTCCTGCTCCAATACAAATGTTTTATACGCGTTCGTGGATAATTACGAAATCCTCCGCGCAAATACGGATGAAGAGAATCTGGATTCATACGGCAGACCGAAAGGGGGAGTGATAAAAGGGGCAACCGTTTTCAGGAGCAATGATAAAGGTAATACGTGGAAACAGGTGAGCGAGCTTAATGAGTATATGGAAGGTTTATCAGCTACTTACGGATGGGTGTTCGGGCAGATTAGGGTTGACCCCGTAAATGAAAATAAAATTTATGTGATGGGATTGGGATTAAATGTTTCTGAAGACGGAGGAAAAACTTTTAGAGAACTTGAGGGGATGCACGGCGACCATCATGGATTATGGATTGATCCGGCAAATACGGATTATCTGGTAAATGTTAATGACGGAGGGCTGGCAATTTCTTACGATGGCGGGAAAGAGTGGAGAACGTTTGCGGATAATATGCCGCTCGTTCAATTCTTCAATGTCGCAGCCGATATGTCCAAGCCATTTAAAGTATACGGCTCCATACAGGATCACGGCAGTTATAAAGGAATTGTTGATCTGTCCGGCGGAAGGAACAGAATTCCCGCGCAGAATTTTGAGAGAGCGCCCGGCGGAGAAGGAAGCAATCACGCGATCGATCCGGCTAATACGGAGATAGTTTATTCGGCGGGATTTTACGGCACGCTTGCAAGATCGGATATGAAAACCGGCGAGTCAAAAAACATAATGCCTAAAATTGAAAAAGGTCAGCCGAAACTCAGGGGACAATGGCTGGCGCCGTTCATTATTTCTCCGCACAGTCCCAATACGCTTTACATCGGGTATCAGTATCTTTTCAAATCAACAGACAGGGGAGATACCTGGGAAAAAATAAGCGCCGATCTGACTTACAACGATCCGAAAAGAAGCGGGGATATTCCGTATCAGACAATCTTTTCAATTTCGGAATCGCCGTTAAAAGCCGGATTGATCTATGTTGGGACTGATGACGGAAGAGTTCATGTTACAAAAGACGGGGGTAAAACGTGGGAAGAAATTGTGAAGGGACTTCCATATGGAAAGTGGGTTTCGGAACTGGTCGCATCGGCCTATGATGTCAACACGGTTTATATGTCGCAAAACGGAAAACGGGACGATGATTTTGCGCCGTATCTGTGGAGATCGACAAATCAGGGTGAAACGTGGGAGAGCATTATAAATAATCTGCCCACCGGACCGATCAATGTTATCAAGGAAGATCCCAAGAATAAAAATATTCTTTACGCCGGAAATGATTTTGGAGTTTATGTTTCGCTGAACGGCGGAAAATCATGGAATTCTCTTCCGGGAAAATTACCAACAACATACGTTCACGATCTAGTAATTCATCCGCGGGATAATATAATGTTAGCCGCGACGCACGGGCGGGGGTTGTACGCTCTGGATGTTGAGTATCTTCAGAAGATCGGGAATGACGATCCTGATAAAAAAGCGTTTTTTGTTTCGGCAACAAAGGGGACGCTTCCCATTAATCCGAAATCAAGATGGTCGCATCCGGATCCTCTAAGTTTCTGCTACTATTTAAGATCGGATAGCGAAGAGATGAAAATTGAAATATGGGATTCGAACAATACGAAAGTTAAGGAGCTGAAGGGAGCCGGGAGCGCGGGATTGAATTTTGCGGAGTGGGATTTAACATCTGACGCGAAGGAGAAAACGTATGTTGAACCGGGCCAATACACATTGATTATAGAAGCCGCACATATTTTTTTCAAAGTTAAAGTTGAAAAACCTGAGAAGAGATAGTAATTGCAAGAAATGGAACTCTGATCTTAATGATAATTATGATTTGTTATGATTGATCTTGGAAAATCATAAACAATCATGGTAATCCGCGTTCTATTTTTTTTATTGATCTATCGCCAGCTCCACTAACTTGGAAGAGACGCCGGGCAGAACGGAAAGTTTGCGTGCAATCTCCTGATTCTGTTCATCTGTCCCGACCATTTCTAAAATCAGCAAACCGGAATCGGAGCAATTTTCCAGAACGCCGTCGTGAATACCCAATCTAGTTTTGATCAAACAGCCCCATCCGGTCAGAATCTGCTGAACCTTTACAGCTTCTTCTTTTCTTTTGCCGATAAGTATTAACAGAATAGTTTTTTTCATAACATGCCTCAAAGTTGAAAATCCCGGCTCTAAATTAGACAAATCCGCTCGCGGCTTCAATGCCGTATAAAAGAAATAATTTAGCAACATTGGGAGAAATAATAAATCAATTTAAGGGTTCGGTGAAACGCTGGGCGAATAAAAATGATCTTGCGGATTTTACGTGGCAGACGAGATATTATGATAACATAATTCGTAACGACAAATCACTTTACGCAATTCGAAAATATATCAGACTCAATCCGCTGAAATGGACTCTCGACAAATATGACCGCGCATAAACAAAATAATCGTAATTCTTTCAGTCGTTCTTTTTAATTTTATCCCGTTAATTTTTTTGCATATCTATTAATATGTTCATGGGCGTCGAATGATAAATTACATTATTAATCTTCCGGTAATAGTAAGAACAACTTTTCTTCTTATACTTTCAAATATGTTTATGACCTTCGCCTGGTACGGGCATCTGAAAAATCTGTCCGATAGAAAATGGTACATAGCCGCGATTGTAAGCTGGGGGATAGCGCTCTTCGAGTATCTTCTGCAGGTGCCGGCCAACAGAATCGGCTACTCGGAGATGAATCTTTCGCAGCTGAAAATTCTGCAGGAAGTAATAACCCTTTCCCTTTTTGTCCCGTTTGCCATATTTTATATGCGTCAGCCATTTAAAATGGATTATGTTTATGCGGGACTATGCCTAGTAGGAGCTGTTTATTTCATCTTCCGCTCTTAATTGCGTTTAATCGAGCCTATTTTAAACCTATCATCATTCCAGTGCTGAAACCGCACTTCGATTAACATTTTTATTTAATGATAGACGTAACTTTACCCCCGTGTGGAGTATCTAAAGAAGTATCAATTATAAAAAGGAAAGCTATGAAAAAATCTTCGGCACTAATTCTATTTATCCTATCCATGTTCGCTCAATCATTTCTTTATGGACAGTCCAAGCCGGAAAAAATCGATCAGCTCATTACAAAATATAATGAATACCGGTATTTCAACGGCAGCGCATTGGTGGCGGATAATTTTGAAGTTGTGATAAAAAAGGGATACGGTCTTGCAAATATGGAGTGGAATATTCCAAATACCCCGGAGACCAAACATCGTCTCGGCTCTATTACAAAACAGTTCACATCGATGGCTGTTATGCAGCTCGTTGAGAAGGGAAAGATCCGGCTTGACGGCAAACTTACCGATTATCTTACTTATTACCGGAAAGACACCGGAGACAGAATCACAATCGAGATGCTGCTCACACATTGCTCCGGCATACCGAGTTATACAAATAAAGAGAACTTCTTTTCCAAGGAGAGCAGAAAATTTTATAAGCCCGATGATTTTGTGAAAGAATACTGCAGCGGCGATCTTGAATTTAATCCGGGCGAAAAATTTGCCTACAACAATTCCGCTTATTTTATACTCGGCGCGATAATAGAAAAGGTAACCGGAAAAACTTACGCCGATGTTCTTAAAGAAAATATATTTGGACCTCTCGGAATGAAAAACTCGGGATACGATTTAGCGGAGCCGGTTCTTGCCGGCCGGGCTTCGGGTTACGAAAAAGATTTGACCAAATACCGGAACGCTCCGTTTCTGGATATGTCGCTGCCGTATGCGGCGGGCTCTCTCTATTCAACGGTGGAAGATCTGCTGATATGGGATAAAGCGCTTCAGACGGAGAACCTTCTGCCGAAAAAATTTATGGACGAGATATTTAAACCGAAGATCGACGCATTCGGCGGGAAATACGCGTTCGGATGGTCCATTCTGAAGAAGAAGATCGGGAATGAAGAATATGATGTGATAACGCACGGGGGCGGCATAAACGGATTCAATACAATCAACTATATCATACCCAAAAAAGGACAGGTTGTAATTCTGTTCAGCAATGCAGGCGGCGCCCCGCTCGGCGAAATGACAGATAAGATAATTGATATACTTAACGGAAAAGAGATTAAGATGCCGGCCAGATCGCTTGCCGAAAACCTGGCATCGGTAATCGGCGACGAAGGAATTCGGGCAGCTGTTGAGCAATTCAATAGGATGAAAGGGGAGAAAGACGCTTTTGTGCTTAAGGAAAACGAGATGAACCAGCTCGGTTATTCTCTTCTTGCTGAGAACAGGATTGATGAAGCTCTGACGGTCTTTAAGTTAAATGTTGATGAATTTCCGAAGTCGGCAAATACTTACGACAGTTATGGCGAAGCGCTTCTGAAGAAGGGGAACAAAGAGGAAGCTATAATCAATTATAAAAAATCGGTAGAGCTGAATCCGAGAAATACAGGCGCATTAAAAGTCTTGGCCGATCTCGGAGTATCCGTTGAAAAGCCGGAAGAGGTAAAGCTTTCCGAAGAAGCTTTAAAACAATACGCCGGGAAATATCAGCTGGCCCCGAATTTTGTTCTGACAGTTACCGTGAAAGGGGAGCAGATTTTTACACAGGCAACAGGCCAGTCTCAGGTTGAAATATTCCCGTCGGGCGATGATAAGTTCTATCTTAAAGTGGTTGACGCGCAGATAAGATTTATCAGAGAGAACGGTGTAGTATCGCAGCTTATACTCTTTCAGGGCGGAAGGGAGATGCCGGCGAAGAAGATAGAATAGAAAATAAAGAGCAGGGGTTTTTAGGAGAACCCGGTTCCGTAAGAGCCGGGTTTTTTTGTTGCTACATTTTATTTGCATAATTATGCATAATAGTGTATAATTATTCCCCGAATTCAGAAGAGAAATACCGCGGCCGCAAGGCGCGTCCGGAACAAAAGAATAGTCACATTCAGAGATGAGAGACAAATCATGAGCAGAAAATTCGAAGATATTCAGAAGAGACATTCGGTGCTGAAGGAAATTATTTCGGCGCAGGAA
>JBAYWA010000007.1:0-15983 GCA_041674325.1 Melioribacteraceae bacterium
AGCTGATTACCCTCTCCCTTTATAAAATTTTCGAATGTATAGCGGGGATTCAGATATGTTTCATAATCGAGCGGCTTTACCTGGGGCGCCGCCGGAACAGAACTGCTTGTTGCCGATTGCACGGCCGGTTCTTCCGATACCTCTTTCTCCTCATAGATTACATAAACAAGCTTGCCGGTCTCTCCAAGCACCTGAGACACCGTCTTATTGATCAATGTATTATAATGTTCTTCTATCCACTCAATAAAAAAATTATTAGGTACATAAATTTTTAGCGTAGCATTCTCTAACTCGAAAGGCCTGATAGGAAGGAACCAGGTGTTATATGTAATAAACGGAACGTTTTCTTTTATGAGGCTTAAGCATTCTTTCCAGAGATCTTTTGCGTTTCTTTCAAGCTGAAAATTAGAAGAAACTTCGGCTGCGTTTTGCATTTTATCCACAATAGAGACGAATGAAAAAGGTGTAAAAAACTGTTTATTTATAAAGGAAATAAAGGATCTTTGAAAACAATCAACACATTATTAACATTAATTAACCGCGGTAAATCGTTTACACAAAAGCCTTTTCGAGATATTCCGGATCCCGATACACATTAACAGAGAAAACAATATTAAAACCAGAGAGCCGTTTTGTGCTGTGGAACGTTCCACAAAAACAAGTTATCAACAAATTACTAACACGTCAATTATCCCTTCTTGCGGGAGGGTGAAAATATGTTTTGAATCTATTTTGTGCAAATTATTTCTTCAGTTTAAAAAAATATTTTTACTCTTTGCTTCCTCTTTGATGAGTGGATAAGTAAAGCTAATTTTGTGCCGTACTTATTATTAAGCAATGAATCTATCGGGACAACAGATGAAAAACATTTTAGTTGTTTTTACGGGCGGCACTTTCTCTATGCGGATAGACGAAAAGACAAAATCGGCAATTCCGTTTTTCCATGGCGAAGATCTGGTTAAAATGATTCCGCAAGCGTCGCCGCTTGCGAATTTATCTGTGTTTGAATTTGGAAATTTTCCTGGACCGCACATCACTCCGGAGCTGATGCTGGATCTATCCAAAAAAATAAATGAATTTGTTGATCGGCGGGACGTGGATGGCGTTATAGTTACTCACGGCACAGATACTCTGGAAGAAACCGCTTATTTTTTAGACCTTACAATCAGAACGGAAAAACCGATAGTCGTGATAGGTGCAATGAAAACCAGCAGCGAACCGGACTGGGATGGCCCCAGAAATCTGATAGACGCAATTCATATCTGCAACAATAACAACAGCAGAGGAATAGGTGTGCTTGTTTGTTTAAATGGAGAGATAAATGCCGCTAGTGAAGTAACAAAAACTCACACTGAGGATGTCGAAACCTTCAGAAGCCTGGATTTCGGCACCCTCGGCTTCGTCGACCGGGGTAAAGTTATTTATAACCGTCTGCCAAGAAAACTGGAAACAATTCCCGCCGGCAAGATAAATTCAAACGTCGATCTTATTAAAGTCTATGCTGGAATGGATGATAAATTTTTCCGGTTCTCGGCCGACAGCGGAGTTGATGGAGTGGTTGTTGAGGCCATGGGTGTTGGGAACGTTCCGCCGCCGGCATTTGAGGGGATAAAATATATCGTAAGCAAGAATATTCCGGTCGTTCTCGTCTCGCGGTGCCCAGCCGGCGAGACGCTCGATATATACGGATACCCGGGCGCGGGTAAATGGCTTAAGGAACTCGGTGTAATATTCACGGATTTTCTTAACGGCCAGAAAGCGCGTATTAAAATGATTATCTGTCTCGGAAACACAACTGATCGGGATGAATTAAAAAAACTGTTTTGAGCGCCGAATGAAAATTAATTCAGCTCATGGGAAAAAATACGGGGAATTTTTCTACAGGTGGATTGGAACCGCGTCTCTATTGCCAGTTGTCCTATATTTAGTAGTCAACGGCGGCAGATTTATCTTTATAGATTATCTTAATCTTCTGATTCACGAAGGCGGGCACGGAATCTTCATGGTCTTCGGCGGATTCATCTATTTTCTCGGCGGAACATTAATGCAGCTGATTATTCCCGGAATGTTTGTGATATATTATATATCAAAGAGAAAGATGATGGCCGCGCAGGTTTTCCTTGTCTGGCTGGGCCAGAATCTTCTTAATATCAGCATATATGCGGCGGACGCGCAAGCCCGGAGCCTTCCTTTGCTCGGGGGAAACAAGGTGTTCCATGATTGGAATTGGATGCTCAGACGGATCGGCCTCCTGGAACACGACAGCCTGGTTGGATCTTTCTTCTATCTGCTTGGGATAATTGTTTTTTTTGCCTCACTTCTGTTGCCCCTGATTCTTAAAGAATATAAAAATTCAAAGATAACACTGGAGATCTAAGAAAAATCACTTCAGTTTTAACTGACGCGTATGCCACGACATTGATCTTCTTAATGAGAAGCGGTCTTTATAATCCCGGTTTAGGTTTACCAGTGCAACGTAATAGCCGATTACTTTTTCATAGTCATTCTCAAAAAGACTTGAGACGGCCCCCAGATAATAATAATTTTCGGCATCGATGGATTTAATAAGTTCAGGATTGGCGCGCAGGATTTTTTCAACAAGGAACACCATTCCGGCGGCCTCTCTATATTCCCCGTTAAGCAGGAATCCGTTTGCCAGCTGAAGATATACATTAATTTTTGAGACGCTGTCCGGCTTGGTTGTTTTGATAAATGCCGCCGCTTCCTCTTTTATAGAATAGATTTTTAAATATGTGGATGCGTTAGTTTTTTCCGATATAAGAACGTTGTTGAAATCCTTTATAATGCGCGTCGAATCGGGAAATCTGTCTATAAGGCTTTTTAGAAGCACAGATCCGCGGTTTAATAAAGGAAGACCCTCGATGGATCTGTAAAGCAGCGTGTTGGCGCTATAGTCGGCCGGGTACAGTTCCTGCAGGTATTTTGATAAACCGTACGCAAACCGGTTGTTAACCTTTGTCTCAAGGAAATATTGTATTGCAGAGGCAATCGTGTTTTTGTCCGGAGGGAACGATTTAACAAATTCTTTAGCGAACAATCCACCGGAAAGAGTATCAAATTTTTCGTCGAATCCATAGACATATCCAGAAGGCCGGCCGATGTAAAATGCTTTTGGGGCCATAAATTCAAGCCGGGGGTGAATTTCGGAATTGACCGGTAAGTCGGATGTCATTTTGAAAAATCCTCGCGGCGAAACCGACTGGCAGGATAGAAAAGTAAAAAGATTTCTAATGCCTATTCTTTCGAAGTCCATGTTTACGGCCGGGGTGGAGAATTTTTTTTGGAGGAGAGGCAGGTTCGAATTGAAATCGGTTTTTGATCCGACAAGAATTATATCGTTCGCAATTGAATTCCACATCTGGGCATATGGGAAGACGGAAGCAAAAGTATTCAGAACCAGCTTTACAACATCATCGTCCGCTTCATAAAGATGGAACCATTGAACCATTAATCCGCCCTTGTTAAGCGCGGCCGAACATTTTTCAAAATACTCTTTGGAAAAAAGATTTCCTATCCCGGCTATCCACGGATTAGACGGCTCTGAAATGATTACATCATATTTTTCTTTTGAAAGCTTTAGTAGTGTAACCGCATCTTCGTTAATAATACGAAGTCTGGGATCTGACACACAATTCCGGTTCTCGATTTTAAAAAAACCGGCCGCATTAATTACTTCCCGCGAAATTTCGGCGCATGTAACTTTTTCCGCAGGCTGAGTTAAAATAGATCCTATTGTAGTTCCGCTTCCGAATCCGACGACAAATATGTTTTTAGGGTCCGGATGGATCATCATGGGTATTTGTGCAAGCAGAACCTGGGTGGGCATGTCAAAGTAGGAACTCGCATCGGGCTTCCCGTTGATTATCAGTCTTTTCCGACCGGGGTTTGCTATAGACTGAGTTACGGCTACGGTTGCATTTATCCCCTCTTCGTAAAACACTATTCTTTCGATCCCGGGATCTTTCGAAAATTCGGCGAATGATTCAGGGGGCGCACTGCCAAGCGAGCGGAAAATCCCTTTTATCATTACAGAACGATTCCACGATGGAAAGAGAATCAGATAAATGAGAAAAGAGAGAGTAAAAATACCGGTAAGAAAAATTCTGGTTCGGGACGAATAGAGATCGTAGCTCCAAACAAGGATGGCGGCAGCCACAATATTGAGCAGTATTCCGATTTCGAAGGATCCTTTTATTCCAAAAAGGGGAATGAATAGAAGTCCCGAAAGAATAACTCCCGCAACCGCCCCGAAAGTGTTCACCGAAAATACACGGCCGACAGAGAGCCCTACTTTTTTATTTGAAGACGAAACGATCTCCGCCGCAACGGGAAGAGCCATTCCCATAAATAAAGTTGGAATTATCAAGATAGAAAACGCGGTAATAAACTCCAGTCCTAGAAATATGCCGAACGACTCAGCCGACCTTGAAAGCAGTGTTGAGGCCCGCCAGAAGAAATAAGGTAGCCGTTCGTACAGAAGAAGAATAATCATTGTTGAAAAAGCTATTATCCCCTGCGCGGAAACCAAAAGTTTTACGTAATTGAATTTTTTGAAAAAATTTTTTGAGATCAGGAGACTTCCCAAGGCAATCCCGCCGATAAAAGCCATTAACATAATTGAAAAAGCGTAAGTGGAAGATCCGAAAAAGTGAACGAGAAGCCTCACCCAAACCATTTCATAAATCAAAGCCGCCATTCCCGATAGTCCGGCGACAGTTATTGCGGCGCGGACTGTTTTTTTATCGGCACCCGGCAGAATTATCTCTTCCTTGTCTTCAGCAGAAGAAGTAGGTTCATCTTGCCGAATAATTTTGCTGCTTGATGATACAAGCAACCCAATCATCCCTGCAATAATATTCAATACCGCAGCGGCGTAAATAGTGACGTTTAAACCAAATTCTTTAATAAGAACAAAGCCCGCGAACACAACCCCGACTACGGCGCCGAACGAATTAAGAAAATAAAGCACGGCTATCTCTTTGCGTGTATTCTGGAGGTTATCAACAAAAAACCGGCTAAGAATGGGAAGCGTTCCTCCCATCGCGGCCGTGGGCGCAAAGAGAAGAAGCGCGGCGGTTAAAAACCTTAATCCGTTGAATAGAATATTTTGAGAGGAAGTATTCAATTCCGGCGCGGTGGAAAGAAAAAGATTTCCAAGCAAGCCGCTGAGGAGCGGATAAAACAGGCAATATGTGCCGATAAAAAGTTCCAGAAGGGAATAAATTTTTACCGGATTTTTCAATGAGTCGGATTTTTTTCCGAACAGATGATTGCCGATGGCAAGCCCGCCCAGAAAAGTTGCGAGCACCGTCATCTGGGCGTAGGTTGTGTTTCCGAGAAAGAGGCTTATGAATTTAAACCAGACTATCTGATAGATCAGTCCTGTAATTCCGCTCACGACAAAGAGAAGATAGACTATAGTTTTCAGATGCTGTTTCCCGATACTCATGAATTAATCCTCTCGGAATCCGAGCGTAAATAGATGTTTCAGAAACTATATGCGGGATAGTGAAAATCCCGCGGTCTGTTCAATGCATGAACAAGAGCTGGATAATTATAAATACCGGAAGAAGAATTATAAGAGAGAACTTGAAAATGTATGCAAAGAAATCGGGCATTTTGATATTGTTCTCTTCCGCCACCGCCTTGACCATAAAATTGGGCCCGTTGCCTATATAAGTCATCGAGCCGAAAAACACCGCTCCGACGGAGATGGCTTTCAGAATTGCTTCTGGCACTCCGGCAATAAGATCACCTGATTGTATTCCCAGCCCTAAGGCCAGAGAATGAAATGTGACAGCGGTCGGGGTATTGTCAAGAAAGCTGCTTAGCAATCCGGTGAAATAATAAAACTGATATGGTGTAGTTACGCCCATCGATTTTGCGTTTGCTTCAAGATAAAGAAGGCACGGAACCATCGTAACAAAAATTCCAAGAAAGAGGTATCCCACTTCCTTGATCGGCTCCCACGTGAAATTGTTGGATGTTCTGACCAGATTTGTTGTAAAAAGGAGCGAGAAAATTGCCATTGAAAATATTGCCGCCTCTCTCACAAATTTGAAATAATGATTCTCCCCGATAAGGGAGATATACTGCTCATTTAAAAACGCTACCGAAAGCACAACCCCAATCAGCCATAGAAAATTTAATTTACCGGAGATTCTTATCGGTCTAATGGATCTCCTGTCTGAAGCGATAGCCTCCTTCGGCTCTCTTTTGTAATAATAAGTATCTACAAAGAAAAAGATGATCAGAAAAAGAAGATTTGTAATGAACCATTCAGGTGCCAGTTTCAGAAACCATGTAAAAGGCGCCCCGCGCAGATACATCATAAAAAGCGGCGGATCTCCTAGAGGAGTGAGCATGCCGCCGCAGTTGGCGACAATGGCAATGAAAAATAAAATCGTGTGTACTTTGAATTTTCTCTCCTTGTTAGTGTGAATCACCGCGCGGATTAATAACATTGCCGCCCCGGTTGTTCCCATCAAAGAGGCAAGTACCGCGCCTATTGCAAGAAAAAGGGTGTTAACACGGGGTTTCGCTTCGATGTCGCCGTCTAAAAATATTCCTCCGGTAATTGTAAAAAGAGCGCCCAGTAAAATTATAAAAGGAATATAATCGAATATGATTGTATCATACAGGCGCTCGCTGAGTCCGGCGGAGAGAAGATAAATAACTATCGGCACGCTTAGAACCACTGCAATAAGAAGTTTGTTTTTATTCTTCTCCCAGAAATGGTTCCAAAAAAGAGGAAACACCGCAATAGATAGAAGCATTAAAAGAAAAGGAAGCATCGTAATTAAGGGGACCTGAATGCCGACATGTTCCATAAAAGAATCCGTATTAGTATAAGTGTGTTAAAAAATAGTTTATAAAGCTCTCCCGCACCAAAATTATTTTTTCAGAAGATCCCGGATTTGAGTAAGAAGAATCACTTCTTCGCTTGGCTTAGGCGGCGCGGCCGGCTTCTCTTCCTCTTTCTTTTTCAATCGGTTCAGTCCCTTAATCATCATGAAGATTGCAAAAGCAACTATTAGGAAATTGATTATTGTATTGATGAATTTTCCGTAGAGAATTTCCACCGGTTTCCCGTCGTTAATGGGATTCGTCAGTTTCACCGAAAGGCTGCCGAAATCGATTCCTCCGACAAGCGCCCCAACGGGAGGCATAATTACATCATTTACAAGCGACGAAACGATTGTTCCAAAAGCTGCTCCTATAATTATTCCGACGGCCATATCAAGTACGTTGCCCCGCATCGCAAACGCTTTGAACTCGTCTACCAGTTTCATTCTGTTTCTCCTGTAGTTAATGTTATTAAATAACAACTCTTAAACTATTTTCCCGGTTCTAAGATATTTAAATATTCTATATATGCAAACACTCTGTTGCGCATCTGCCCTGTTATTTCTTTCAATACGCCGGCGTCAATGAATTTTGCGATGAGCATATTCGCCAGCTGTTTATTTAAACCGAGCTCCCGGGTCACAAAAGCGAGCGAAATCACGGGCCGCTTCATGAGAAGTTCATAAAATTTTAGCGCGGATGAAGAGGCAAAGCCCTTTTCCAAAATCACCTCATAATTTTTTTCTTTCAGGGCGGAGAGTTTTGCGATTTTAGTTTTAGTGTCCGCGACGGAATCAAGAAAAATACGAAGATAGAACTTTATCCACGGTTCCGGATTTTTGTGAAGACTGAGATCAAGAAGCCGGTCGGAATATTCAATTAGTCTAAGCCGCAGCTGATTCGAAATCTGAAGAACCGGCGCGCTTGTTTTCTTTTTCCATATCAAATGAAGCTGGCTTAATATTCTGCCGGTCATTCCGGTTCCCGGTGAGTATGGGCGGATCAGCTCAAACTGCGCTTGTATTAATGCTGCATTGATTAGTGCCGGATAGGAGATGTCTGAGGCGATGAAACTATTCAACCCTTCCATTAATACGGGAATTGTCTCCGGTTCCGGGAGAGAGTGCCCCATTAGCTCCGCCGGAATTATTCGAAATCCGCCGGCCGGATTGTTTTGGGATGGATCGCCTTTATATAATTCCGCATGAATGGATCTGATGATGTGAGCCGAACTGGAAACATCCCGTATCAGTTTTTGTCCAAGCGACAGGGCGCTGATATAATTGAAAACTCTTCTTAATTCCTTAGCCCTGTCATCCTGAAGAAGCTTGAAAAAATCTATGATTGAAATATCGGGGCTATCAATCTGCGCGCTGTTCCATGCTTCGAGCATAATTAAGATTGATCTTGTGGGATGATTTTCCGGTAGAGTGCTTACTGCACCATCTAACTGGTAGAGGAGCCGATCCGCCTCATTAACTAAAGAGAAAAGCTCAGCATCCAGACGTATCTTTGGATCCGGAGGCAAGGACAAAGTTTTCATGGTCAAATATTTTTGACTTAATATAGTGGTCAACGCTTAATAAGTCAATATACAAAGACTATATTAATTATTATTCATAATGGGGCTGATGTTTGTGACTAACGGGTTGGATTTGTAGAGGAGCTGTTGGTTTTTCGATCAGATTACTTGCAGGGCGTTAAGTTAAAAGGTCCTCGTCCCGGTAAAGAAGCAGAATTGCCGACTGAGAGACAATTACAAACTTCTCCTTTTCAATCTCAACTTCTATTGCGTCTTTGCGCAGGAAAACCGCAAAGTCCCCTTCCCGCGCCTGAAGTGGAATATATTTGGTGGATTTTTTATCCCGCCAGGGCTCGTCGTCGTCGGAAGGCATTCCTATCGGATAACCGGGACCGACTTTAATTAAATATCCGCCCTGAACTTTTTCTTTCTCCTGAACACCGGGAGGCAGGTAGAGTCCGCTGTTGGTCTTGTTAATATTCTCTTCCGGTCTTACAAGAACCCGGTCGCCGACAATTATTATTTTATCAGTGTTAATCAAGGCGGCTAATTTTTGTTTTAAAGATAGTAAATGAAAAAGTGATCATCAAATTGTTATCTTTGAGAGAAAAACGAGAACATCATGAACAACCAATGGGATAAGCGTTATTCCGATTCGCTCTATCATTACGGAAGAGAGCCCAATCAGTTTTTTAAAAAAGAGATTAATGAGATTGCGCCCGGCAAAATCCTTCTGCCCGGAGAAGGGGAGGGAAGAAACGCCGTGTATGCCGCGACGCTCGGGTGGAATGTTGATGCGGTTGATTTTTCAGAGGAAGGAAAGCGGAAGGCGGACAAACTAGCAGCCGAGTTCGGCGTCAAGATTAATTATCAGGTTCAGGATTTTGCAAAATTTTTTCCGCCGGAAAATTATTACGAGGCTGTGGGAATATTTTTTATCCACCTTGACGAAGAGCTTAGGGCCGCCCTCTTCAGCCGCCTCATCAGATCCCTTAAGCCATCCGGAAAAATTCTATTAGAATGTTTTGAAAAAGAGCAGATCAAATTCTCGTCGGGCGGACCGAAAGATCCCTCAATGCTCTTTTCTCTTGAAGATGTCGTGAACGAATTCATCGATCTCGAATTCGAAAAACTCTCGCGGGAGAAAGTAATCCTGAATGAAGGACCCGGCCACTCAGGAGAGGGAATGGTAATTCAGTTTATCGGATCACGTAAACAGAGTTAGACAACCCTCTTTTGACACAAAATCAGCGTTTTAGGAAACTGCGGAAACTTTCACTTGACAATTAAGTTTCCTTGCGTTATATTGGAAACCATAAAAACAATATTAGTTTCTTAAGGAGATGTAATGGACGAAATCGAAAAAATCTTAGAAGTAACCCAGGAGAAATTTTTCAGAGAGGGATTTTATAAAACCAGAATGGATGAACTGGCTTCGGAATTACGGATGAGCAAGAAAACAATCTATAAACTCTTCCCTTCAAAAAACGATCTTGTTGAGGCAATAGCCCTGCGCTTCACCGAGCAGATGAAATCTAAAATACTACCGATACTCGAATCTGAAAAAAACGCCGTTGAAAAACTTGCAGGATTAATTTCCCTCCTGAGTAATACTGCGGGCAAAATAGGAGACAGGATGTTCGGCGAACTGAAAAATCATTTTCCATCAGTCTGGCAAAAGGTAGACGCGTTCAGAACCGAGATGATGTACGGTAATATTACAAAGGTTATCGACCAGGGAAAACGGGAGGGATTGTTCCTAGATTACCCGACTCCCATAGTTATGAATATTTTTATAAACTCCATACGGACAACTGTAAATCCGGAATTCATTATTAGCAACAACTTTTCGATGGTTGTTGCTGCCGAGACGACTTTTAAAATAATAGTAGGCGGCATTTTAACAGATAAAGGAAAAGAAATTTTTAATCACACATTTAATAAGAACTAATCATGAAAAAGATATTTATCATATTTCTGGTTTTTGCCGGAAGCATGACTCTGATTGCTCAACCGGAGCTAACGCTCGAAAAATGTTATGAAAAAGCCCGCGCGAACTATCCGCTTATAAAACAGAAAGAATATATAGCGCAGAGCAGAGACTTCGGCGTAAGCAATGTCTGGAAAGGATATTTTCCGCAGATTACAGTCAGCGGCCAGGCAACATACCAATCAGATGTAACCTCTCTTCCTGTTTCGTTTCCGGGGATAAAAATAGAATCTCTGACAAAGGATCAGTATAAGGCAGTAGCGGATGTTTCGCAGGTTATTTACGATGGGGGCGTAATGAGCGCTCAGGCGGAGATTCAAAAAGCAGGCGCTGAAATTGATGACCAGAAAGTAGAGATAGAACTGCTTAAGGTTAAAGAGAGAATTAATCAGATCTACTTCGGAATTCTTCTTCTTGACGAACAGCTGACGCAGACCGGATCGATAAGAAAAGAATTGGATGCAAACCTCGCGCGGCTGACGGCGGCATTCGAGAACGGAACGGCAAGCAGGCCGAATGTGGATATTCTTAAAGCAGAATTGCTTAAAACGGATCAGAAAGAGATAGAGCTGACATCATCACGCAAATCGTTCATAGAGATGCTCGGATTGTTGATTAACCAGCCTCTGGGTGAAACGCCCGTCCTTGAACGGCCGGATTTTACTTTTCTGCCGGAGTCGGCCGCAATTAACAGACCCGAACTAAAATTGTACTCTTATCAGAAAAATTTAACAGAGAATCAGAATAGATTGACAACCGCAAAAATTCTTCCGAAGGCAAATCTATTCTTTCAGGGCGGATACGGAAAGCCGACGCTCAATATGCTTAAAAATAATTTCGACTGGTACTATATGGCCGGAGCCAGGTTGACCTGGCAGCTTTCTAATCTGTATACGCACGGTAATGAAAGCGAAATGATTGAATTAAATAAAAAAAACATAGAGGCTCAGAGAGAAACATTTTTGCTAAACACAAACGTCTTGCTTAAACAACAGATAAACGAAATTGAAAAACTGAAAAATCTTATAAAAGCAGACAAAGAGATAATCTCCATTAGAACTTCAGTAAAAGAAGCCGCCGGCGCGCAGCTCCAAAACGGCATTATAACATCAAGCGATTTTATACGTGAACTTAACGCTGAAGATCAGGCTAAGCAGAATCTTTCCATACACACAATTCAGCTTCTGCTCGCCCGGCAGAATTATATTCTGACAAGAGGAGAATAACAGGGTGAAAAATTTTAATTGAGTTTAACTAAAGGAAAAATTCAAATAACAAAAAATAGAACACAATATGAAAAAGATATTTAACAAAATTGATTCCGGACCGTCTTTGCCTAAACGCTCCATTAAAAGAAGCGGATTGATGAGCCTTCTCCGGCGGGAATTTCTGCTTCTCCCGGTATTAGCCTTGATTCTATTCGGGTGCGGAGATGGTGAGAGTAAGTTCGACGCTACCGGAACATTTGAATCGGAAGAAGTAATTGTTTCGTCGGAAGCGATGGGAAAGCTTGTCCGGTTCGGTGTTGAAGAGGGGGACCTGCTGAAAAAAGATCAGCTGGTTGGAATAGTCGACACTCTTCAGCTCCACCTAAAGAAAAAACAGCTTAGGGCATCCATCAATGCCATCCTCAGCAAACAGCCCGATATTGCAATACAGCTCGCGGCAATTGAGGAGCAGATAAAAACCGCGTCGACAGAAAAAAGAAGAGTTGAAAATCTGGTCAGATCCAACGCGGCTACCACAAAACAGCTTGATGACGTTACCGCGCAGCTTGATATATTGAACAAGCAGTTTGATGCCGCAAAATCAAATCTCTCGATTACTAGACAGGGACTAATGAGCGAAACCTATCCTCTCCTGGCACAGATTGAACAAATTGAAGACCAGATCAGTAAAAGTAAAATTGTAAATCCGGTTAATGGTACGGTTCTTACCCGCTACGCCAAACAGAATGAAGTTACGTCCAGCGGAAAAGCTCTTTACAAAATCGCGGATCTTTCCAAGATGACTCTTCGTGCTTATGTAAACGGAGACCAGCTTGGACAGATAAAACTCGGGCAGAGTGTAAAGGTGTTTGTGGATAAAGGGGAGGGAAAGCAGAAGTCGATGAACGGCGAAATTTATTGGATCTCATCCAAAGCCGAATTTACACCGAAGACAATTCAGACTAAAGATGAAAGGGCTAATCTTGTTTATGCGGTTAAAATATACGTCAACAACGACGGCTATCTCAAAATCGGCATGTATGGAGAAGTCAGATTCTGAAGGAAATTATGAAAGCGGTAGAACTACAAAATATTGTTAAAACATATCCCTCAAAAAAATCTATAATCGAAGCGGTTAATGATGTTTCCTTCTCCGTTGACGAGGGAGAGATCTTCGGATTGATCGGTCCCGACGGATCCGGCAAAACATCAATCTTCCGGATCCTTACAACTTTGCTTCTTGCCGATAAAGGAAGCGCTAAAGTTCTTGGATATGATGTTGTAAAAGACTGGAAAGCCATACGGCAGCTTGTTGGATATATGCCCGGAAAATTCTCTCTCTATCAGGATCTGACGGTAGAGGAAAATCTCGAATTTTTTGCAACGATCTTTAATACTACTATAGAAGAAAATTACAACCTGGTAGCGGATATATATAAACAGCTCGAGCCGTTTAAGAATAGAAGAGCGGGAAAACTGAGCGGCGGAATGAAACAGAAACTTGCGCTGAGCTGCGCGCTCATACACAAACCCAGACTTTTATTCCTGGATGAACCCACAACCGGCGTAGATCCGGTTTCAAGAAAAGAATTCTGGGAAATGCTGAAGCGCCTTAAAGCGCAGGGGATCAGCATTGTGGTTTCAACTCCATATATGGACGAGGCAAAATTATGCGACAGGATCGCGTTAATTCAAAACGGGAAGATACTTAAGATCGATATTCCGGAAAATATTATTGCCGGATATGGTAAAACTCTCTATGCGGTTCATTCGGGAAGCATGTTCACTCTTCTGACGGATCTGCGCTCGTATCCGCAGACGGAAAGCTGTTTCGCCTTCGGATCAAATCATCATCTTACATTGAAAGAAGAAGATCAGGAAAAACTGAGGCAATATTTAATTAGCGCCGGACACAATGAATTAAAAATAGAAATAATTGAGCCCGGCATAGAGGACTGTTTTATGCAGCTGATGAAGAATTAATATGACAATGAACGAAGTAGTAATAAAAACCGAAAAGCTCACAAAGAAATTCGGCGGTTTTGTGGCTGTCAACGAGATATCGTTCGAAGTTCATAAGGGAGAAATCTTCGGATTCCTGGGCGCGAACGGCGCCGGAAAAACTACGGCAATGAAAATGCTTATCGGCATCTCCAGGCCGAGTTCCGGGAGCGCGAGTATTGCGGGATTTGATGTTTATAAACAGACGGAAATGATCAAAAAAAATATTGGCTATATGAGTCAAAAATTTTCTTTGTATGAAGATCTGACCATCGAGGAAAATATACGGCTCTTCGGAGGAATTTACGGATTGACAGATGAAGAGATAAAATTGAAAAGCGGGGTGCTCATCGACAAACTGAACCTGAGAAACGAAGCCCGGAAAGTTGTTGCCTCTCTTCCTCTCGGCTGGAAACAAAAACTTGCATTCAGCATTGCGGTGCTGCATCAGCCTAAAATTGTATTTCTTGATGAACCTACGGGCGGAGTAGATCCCGTTACGCGGAGACAATTCTGGGATATGATTTATGAAGCGGCTCATAACGGCATTACGGTCTTTGTAACAACCCATTATATGGACGAAGCGGAATACTGCGACCGTGTTTCTATAATGGTGGACGGCGTCATCACGGCTCTCGATTCACCGCAAAACCTGAAAGAGAGATACGGAGCCGATACAATGGAAGAAGTGTTTGTGATGCTCGCCAGGAGCGCAAAACGGGGAGAATAAACTTGTCTCTTTGCGGTAATAAGTAAAATCAACAAGAGAACAGAAGTTCAAGGAAAACAATGAAACAGCTGCTGACGTTTATAAGAAAAGAATTTCACCATATACTGCGCGATAAACGCACTATGCTTGTATTGCTCGGTTTGCCGATAGTTCAGCTCCTTATTTTCGGTTTTGCTGTTACAAATGAAACCAGAAACAGCAGCATTGCGATTCTCGACAATGCAAAAGACGAAACAACCCAGAATATTACGGCGCGGATGGAGAACAGCAGATACTTTGACATCGACAGAACTCTTAACGGCAACCGGCAAATTGAAGATGCTTTCAAAACCGGAAAAATTAAATTAGCGGTTGTCTTTCAGCAGAATTTCCAGAATGAGCTTGCCCACGGCAATAAAGCGCAGATACAATTGATAGCCGATGCGACAGACCCGAACCAGGCGACGACTCTTGTTAATTACGCCAGCTCAATTATAATGGATCATCAGAACGAGCTTAACCGGGAGAACAATCTTCCATATACAATAAATACCGAAATGAGAATGCTCTACAATCCGGAACTGAAAGGGGCATATACCTCCGTTCCCGGCGTAATGGGAATGATACTTCTCCTTATTTCTACAATGATGACTTCAATTTCGATCGTAAGAGAAAAAGAGCTTGGGACAATGGAAATTCTTCTGGTCTCTCCAATGAAACCGCTTCTGGTGATACTCAGCAAGGCCATCCCCTATTTCATAGTTTCTCTTATTAACGTTGCCACGATTTTAATATTAAGCGTTTTGGTTCTCGGCATGCCCATTCAGGGAAGTGTTTTTTTATTAATCGCGGTTACGGTTTTATATCTGCTCTGCGCACTTTCGCTCGGACTTCTCATATCCACGGTAACAAGCTCGCAGCTGGCGGCAATGCTCATTTCTCTTCTGGGATTAATGCTGCCCGTGGTAATGCTGAGCGGTTACGCGTTTCCGATTGCAAATATGCCGGTGCTATTGCAGATCATTTCGAATATTATCCCGGCAAAATGGTATATCATTATGGTTAAATCCGTTATGATAAAAGGACTTGGCCTCGAAGGCGTCTGGATGGAGGCCCTGATTATTCTTGCAATGACCCTCTTTTTTCTTGTGATCAGTTTAAAACGGTTTAAGGTTAGATTATAATGAGAACGCTCCTATTTTTACTGCAAAAAGAATTTTTACAGATATTCCGCAACAAACTGATCCTAAGGGCAATATTTGTTATGCCGATTTTTCAGCTTGTTCTTCTTCCATTTGCCGCAAACTATGAGATGAAAAATATTCTGCTCAGCATAGTAGATCAGGATCACTCTGAATATTCACGCAAACTTATAAATGAATTTACCTCGTCGGGCTATTTCGTGCTTACTGATTATTCTCCCTCGTACAGCGAAGCTCTCAGAGAAATCGAAAAAGATAGGGCCGATCTTATAGTTGAGATACCGAAGAATTTTGAAAAAGATCTGATCCGCGAAAACCGTGGCAGGATAATGGTTTCCGCAAACGCAATCAACGGGCAGACAGCCGGGCTGGCGGTGTCGTATTCCAATATGATAATTAGAGAATTCAATAACGGAATCCGTACCGAATGGATTCAGCTTCCCCGTATGAATACGCAGCCGGTAATTGAAATCACAAGTTCAAA
>JBAYWA010000008.1:0-15589 GCA_041674325.1 Melioribacteraceae bacterium
GCGCGGCAGTAGTACCAACAGTAGCTGCACAGTCGGTAACGCTTGTTGGAGTTGGAACTGAAAAAGGAAACGACGGCTCTACGGTTGTAAAAGTTACCATGGTGGTAGGACCAAGCGAGATTACCTCTACAACCATCGATAATTAATTTTTTAGTTAAAAATTTCTTAAATTGAAAGCCGGTAGAACAGAGCTCTATCGGCTTTTTTTCATTAAACGAATTAATCGATGATTGAATTAAGATTTACTGCTCAGAAAGCAAACGGCCAGTTGATAAACGGAAATATAAGCGAACCGACTTTCCGCGAAGGCAAAAAAAAGATTCAGGCGCTGGCCCAGAAAAATCAGCTTAAAATTCAGAAAATCGAAAAAAAAGTCGGTTACCTTTATAAGATTAAAAGAGGCCGCGAAAAACCGATTCGCGGCGAACAGCGGGCTTATTCAAAGATAGAAGTAGAAAACGCACTCCGTAAATTGGGCTACGAAGTGCTTTCTGTTAATAGAGTACTGATTGAATTTAATTTTAAACCACCCCAGCAGGAGATAGTCTCGTTCGTAAAAATCAGCGCTGAATTATTAGAACAGAAACTCCCCTTCAGCGAGGTGCTGACGTTATTGATGAATGATATTAACAACAAAACATTAAAAGAAACTCTGAAGCAGATAAATAATGAACTGAAAAAGGGAGCAGACAGCGAGACCACTTTTTTACGCTATCAATCCGTCTTCGGAAAGTTTACAGCATATATGCTGGGACTGGCTTCTAAGAGCGGAAACATGTCCGAAATTTATAAAGCCACGGCCAAATTTTTAGAGCGTCAGCAGGAATTCAAAAAAAATCTGCGCAGCGCGCTAATCACTCCGATGGTCACTCTCTTTGTATTGTTCCTGGCGGTACTATTTTATGTGGGATATATATTTCCCGAGACGGCAAAACTTTTTGTGAAATTTGATGTGCCCCTTCCCCCAATGACTGCGGCTACATTGAAAATGAGCGACTTCCTGATGAACAACGCACTCCTGGTGGCGCTAGCGGTGATTATCCCTCCGATTGTGATGTGGAGGTTCAGCAAAACCAAATCCGGAAAATTGTTTTTCGACCGCTATATGATGAAGCTTCCAATTATGGGTTCGTTGATTCATAAAACAAATATTGAAGTTTTCTGCCGGGTATTCTATACTTTGTATAGCGGCTCTGCGGAAAGCATTGAGCCGATCCGGATTGCTGCCGAAGCAACAGGCAATGCCTATTTTGAACAGCAGATTAAAAATGTGGCTATCCCTTTGATGATTAAAAAGGGGGTCGGAATTACCGAATCGTTTGAGGCTAGCGGCATTTTCACGGAAACCGCTTTATCGAGATTCCATTCTGGCGAAGAAACCGGCACTATAAAAAACACGGCATTTCAGCTTGCAAACTATTATGAAAGCGAAACTGTATTCAGATTAAAAAATGTAATCGAACTTATTCAGGTTGGAATTGCGATGGTCATAATGGTTGTAATGATTGGGCTTACACTGGTCTCCGCCGAGACGGCTACAATCAGTCCGAAGTCTCCAACAATGAAATAGAAATAGGAAAATAAGAAATGATTGATGCCCAGCTCGAAATGACCGATAAGATCGGTTACTTACTTTTGAAAAAGGGGATTATTGATCACAAAATTTTAGAGCAGTCGCTTAAAATTAAAGATGCCGATCAGACTAAACTAAAAAGAAACCTGGCTCAGATTCTTGTAGAAGAATTTAAATTTGATCACGACATTGTATTTCGCGAAGTTGCGGTTCTATACGCTTTCAAGGAACTAAATATTCATCCGGAAGAATTATCCGATGAACGGATCGCCGAAATAAAAAATCTAATGACCCGGCAGGGGGACGAAGTAAAACAGATGCTCCTCACCCACCGTGTAATTCCGTATAAATTTGACGATAAGATTAAGGACAAGCTGGTTCTCGCGGCGGTTGATCCGACCGACAGGAATCTGGCGAAAGTAGCGTATACGCTCAACGTCAAGAAGTATGAGATAAATTACCTCCGGAAAAAAGACTACGAGAAGCTCGTGGCTATCCTAGCGCCTACAGAGAATGAATATCTGAAAATGATCCAGGAGGCAGGCGAAGAGATTCAGGTGGTGCAGGATGAAGCTTCCGTAAACGAAGAGGAACTTGATGCCGAGATCAACAAGAGCGCATTAATAAATCTCATCGAAGCTGCCCTTGTTGAAGGAACTAGAAAAGGAGTAAGTGATATCCATCTTATTCCTAAATCGGGAAATAAAACCGAGATCCATTTTAGAGTCGACGGCAAATTAATGCTGTGGCATACCCAGGAGGCAACGCTTCCCGAAGCGGTGATGGCTGTAGTAAAGGATAGATCGAAGGGGTTGGACCGTTTTGAACGCGAACGTGCACAGGACGGATTTATTCAGAGAGAAATAGACGGTCACATAATTCGTTTCAGAGTTTCGGTTCTGCCGACCGTTGGAACGGAATTGAAAAATAAATTTGAAAGTATTGTAATAAGAATTCTTGATGACAGAAAAGTTATACGGGATCTAGGGAAACTGGGACTTACCGGATATGCTAACACTGCTTTTGTTAAAGCAATAAGTCAGCCTCAGGGAATGATAATATTGACGGGACCTACCGGAAGCGGTAAGTCGACAACTCTAATCGCGGCTCTTTATCAGGTTATCAATCCTTCTAAAAACGTACTGACAGTAGAGGACCCGGTTGAGTATGTAATTGAAGGCGCGCGCCAGTTAAAGATAGGGCATAAGATGAATTTCGAGCAGGCAATCAGATCGATATTACGCCATGACCCGGATATAGTGCTCGTAGGCGAGATGCGCGATAAGGAAACAGCGGAAACAGCTATCAAGCTCGCAAACACAGGACATCTGACATTTTCGACTCTGCACACTAATGACGCGCCGAGTGCCGTTGCCCGTTTGTTCAAGATGGGTGTTGAGCCTTTTTTAATTGCGTATGCGATCAATATAATTGTTGCTCAGCGTCTTATTAGAAAGCTGTGCGACAATTGCAAAAGAAAGATTACCAATCTTGAGGAACATCTTATTCCGGCAGGATTGGATATAAATGAATGGTCCGGATTCGAGATATATGAGGCAGTAGGATGCGAAAGGTGCAATCACACCGGTTACAAAGGCCGAATGGCTATTCATGAGGCGCTCTACTTTACAAAAGAGATAAGAAGAGCTATAGTTCATTCAGGCGAGGATGTGGATGAAGAGGCAATCCGGGAACAGGCCAGAAAAGACGGTACGCATAGTCTGCGTGATTCCGGCTTCGAAAAAGTGAAGCTTGGCATGACCTCTATCCAGGAAGTGCTCGGCGCCACAATGGAGGACTAATTGATTATTTTTTATTATATTTAACCGAGGTAATTTAAACCTCTGCTTTAATTCATTAAAACGGAAATTTTGATGATTGCAGACGCAAAACAGATCCTCTCAAATTTTGTCGCTAAAATTCCCTCTACGGTTTTAGGTCCGGAACGGGTTAGTTACATAATCACTCATATCAATACACTTCAGATAGAAGAAAAAATGGCGCTTATCAAATTGATGAATGCTATACTGGGTGTTATGATAGAGCGCCAGGCTTCCGATGTTGAACTCGGAGGATTCGGCACGCAAAAATTTATCTGGCTTAGAATTTTTGGTAAAAAGGAGAGAGTTAGCGATCTTCCTCAATTTAGTGAAGATGAAGCAACCGCATTGATTGTTTCACTTCTCAATCAGAATCAGTGTGATATGCTGCTGACCCAGAGAAATCTGGATTTCAGTTATTCTTTTTATTATGAACCGGCAAAATCAAATGTTCGTTTCCGCGCCGATGCGTATTTCGACCTCGATAGTCTCACTTTGAATATGCGCGCGATCAATGCCAGATTGCGTCCCATAGAGTCGCTCGAATTTCATCCGTTCGCCGTTAAAATGATGAGCCACAATTATATAAAATTCGGTTTGTCTCTGGTGACTGGAATAACCGGTTCCGGTAAATCGGCCACGCTTGATGCAATCATAGATTTTCACAATGATTCGGATCCCTGCCATGTGGTTATAATTGCCTCTCCTGTGGAGTATGTTCATAAATCACGCGCCTCAATAATAAAGCACAGGGAAGTTGGTAGAGATGTGCTCTCTTTCAAAGAAGGTGTAACGCAGGCACTAAGACAGGATCCTGACATAATAGTTATTGGTGAAATGCGGGATCAGGATACAATTCTGGCGGCACTTGAAGTAACGGATACCGGACACAAAGTATTCTCTACGCTCCATACCTCGTCTGCTACCGAATCAATAGATAGAATTATTGCCGAGATTCATCCGAATGAACAGGAAAGGGTCAGAAACAGACTGGCTGATGTGCTGATTTCGGTAGTTTCTCAAAAACTGGTTCCGAGTCTTGATGGTAAACGGGTGCTTGCAAAAGAGGTATTAATTGTAACTCCTTCTGTAAAAGCGGCAATAAAGAACGATAATACAAGTGAAATTTACATGATGATCAATCAGGGAGCCCCTCAGGGGATGATTACGATGGAACAGGATTTGTTACGTTTATATTCCGAACGGAAAATATCGAAAGAAAACGCGGTTGCTTACGCTAATAATAAGACAAGAATTCTGCAATTGATGAAAGGATAATTTGAAACAGGTTGTCTGCTTATACTGTGAGGGTACAGACGCTAAATTAGCTGTCTTATCGAAAGATAATGAAGCTATAAGGGTTCACCATGTTTCCTCTTTAACAATCTCCCGGAATATTCCCTCCTCTTCCTCGAAAGATGTGATGGTTGAATACAATGCTAAAGAGATGGAAGCAGACCTTTCATTCGACAATCTCGATTCAGTAAGCACAATCGACTCGGGCCCCGAAGAGAAATCCGATGTGGAAACGCTAAACGATTCACTCGGAAATTTCAAGCTCGCAAATATGGTTTACATACCAATTGTTACAGAGCCGATTGTAAACTACCATCATTATGAAGGTCCGAAGCCGGATACTAAAAAGAAATTAATTCAGACGCTGATAAAAGATCTCCAGACAACCAAAGGTATAACCGTTACCGAAGATCTGGTAGATATTACAGAAACAAACGAAAAGTCCACGCTTGGCGTATTTCTCGAAGGGGATATTCCGTGTGTGGGATTGATTAATCAGCTGGCTAATTTTAATAAACGCCGTTATTTAAAAATCCCCACCATCAAAACTGCTGAGTTATCTTTAGCATATTATGTCTCAAAGTCCACCAAATTTTTCCCGGAAGATAATTCATTAATAGTCTATATAGGCAAAGAATACAGCAAACTGATATTTCTTGAAGGTCAGAAGCTTCGTCATATCGGATCACCGCTTGATATCGGCACAAAAAATCTTCATACATATGATGTCTATTTCTCCAAGATACTCCTTGAAATGGAGAATGGGGGAATTCCAAAATTAGACAATATCATTTTATGCGGGGAAGACCGGTCGGAAAATCTGATCCTATCATTTTACGGAACATTTCCTGAAGCAAACGTCTCCGAACTGAAATTTGAAAATTTTGATATTAATCTGCTTAATGAGGAAGACCAGAAAAATCTGGCTTTATACGCAATTCCGATTTCAGTCGGAATGGAATATTTCGATGAGCTGGATAAAGTTCATGTAGGCGTGAATTTTCTGCCGAAGTATATTCAGGAAAATCAGAAATTTTTCCAGTTCGGGTGGCACAGTTATGCTTTGATGCCCCTGCTCTTTGCCGCGGCGTTTTTCTTAACTTTTAAGACTCTTTCCAACCTGCGTGAATTAAAAGAATTGGATTTTGAGATCGAAAGGCTTAATCAGCGTCAGATTCAAAACCAGACACTTGTAAATCAGATTACACCGCTTGAGGTTAGAATTAACAGTTTCGACGCTACTCAAAATATTATTGACGGCGCCAGCGAAGGGGCGGGTTTGTGGAACAGCACACTCGGCAGAATATCCGACTTTGCGGAAACCAGAAGAAATTTCTGGGTTAGCAAAATGGAACCGATTTCCAAAGACGAAATTAAATTGGTGGGTTATTCGTTATCGCGCAGCGTGCTGACGGAATTCGCCGAGATGAACAAATCTTCACTTCTTAAAAATATCAACTATGAACCATTGAGGGAAAAGAATGCGTTCTCGTATACTCTTAATCTAAAATTGCAGAACGATTCATTGAAGACCAAATGAGCAGCAAAGTTAAAAATACGGTCATAATTCTTATTCTGCTGATTGCAATCGGGCTTGGCAGCGTCGGGTATAATTTTATCTATCAAAAATCCAAGATAAACGATAAACAGAAAAAAATTAAAGACCTCACACTTTATCAGCTAGATACTGAAGAATTGAACAAGCAGCTTAGACTGCTCACAAACAGGGTAGCAGAACTGGACTCGGTATTAATCAACCGGAAATATAATATCCCGTTCAATATATCTCAGTCCTCATTTTTCGATTTTGTTAATCGCGTAAGTTTCGGATTTTCCTCCCAGTCTCATGTTAATATTGAATTCAACGAGATCGAAACGTCGACCGATTTCAGCACGTTTAATTATACATTGGGAGGCGTGGCGGAATTTAACGACCTTATAAAACTGATCTACGCTATAGAAGAGAGCAAGCAGCTCAAAAAAATCGAAGCGCTCGAGCTTTCCAATAATGTGAAAGTCGACACCGACGGGGAACCTCATTTCCTGGTTACTTATAAATTCAAAACCAAAGTTTATTATTCCGGCGATGACAGATTTTACGTCAAGACACAAAAAGAGAACTCGATAGTTCCAAATCCGGCATATGATTTCTTCTATCCGCTGATTCGCAATGAAATTCCGCCGAATACCGACAAGCTGCTGGATGTTCAATCCGCCCAGCTGCTGGCACTGATTCCGGACGGCGCATTTCTGGTTGATGTGACCGGCAATACTTACCTTCTGTGGGAAGGAGACAGGGTCTATCTGGGATACCTGACAAATATCAATTATCAGAACAACGAAGTTAATTTTGTCCTCAATAAAGGGGGCATAATTGAAAATGTTTCTTTGAAACTCGAAAAAGAAAAAAAGACGAGTAAATAAAATGAAAAAAATATTTTTAATTGTTATCCTGCTGGGTTTAACGGTGACCGTCAATGCCCAGATTGATCTGAAACAGAGACTTAGCGGATACTCAAATCCGGACGAGATAGTTTCTCTATCCGAGGCCATTACATTCGATCAGGCAATAGAGGTAATAAGCAAGGTCAGTCAAAAAGTGACAGGAAAGAAAGTTATATCGATGGTCAGTATTGCTACACCGATAGGCGTAGAAATACCAAGGATGATGTATAAAAAAGCGCTGATTATTCTTACTCAATCCAATAACCTGGTGATGCAGGAAAACGAATCCACGATCTTTATTAAAAAGAAGGCGGATGCCGAACTTAAATCCGACAGCACTTATATCAGAGTTGACGAGAGAGAAGTTAAAATTACTGCTCTTATGTTCGAAGCAAATGTAGCGGAGATGCAGGAGAAAGGAGTCAACTGGCAGTTTCTTTTATCCAAAGCCGGTCTTAGTATCGGGGGAAAGCTGGCCTCATTCCAGGATCAGTCGCAATCGTCTTCAAGTTCCGCCGCCACCGTGCAGAATACCGAATTTACTTTAGGCAGCGCATCAGAATTTACAATGGGAGATTTCGACGGAACCGCAACAACCTTATTCAAATTTTTCGAAAATGAAAACCTGGGCAAAATAATTGCCCGTCCCGTCCTCAGTGCAATAAACGGAAAAAAGGGGAGGACGCAGGTGGGCTCCGACTTCTCAATCAAAGAGAGGGATTTTTCGGGCAACCTGGTGGATAAATTTTTCCAGGCCGGAACAATCATAGAAGCTACTCCGCATATTTATACCGAAGATGGTGTCGATTACGTTTATTTAAAAGTTAGAATGGAACGGAGCTCTGTAATAATAGGCGCAATCTCTACCGAAAAACCGAAGACGGAAGTTGAAACAAATCTTCTCCTTTTAGATGGAGAGGAAACAGTTATAGGCGGATTGATTGTCAACGAGGAAACCTCGAACCGAGCAGGAATTCCTGTTCTTAAAGATCTCCCGTGGTGGGTATTTGGACTGCGTTATATTTTCGGATATGAACAGACGAAAATCTCGCAGAAGGAGATCATTCTGCTAATAAAGGCGGAAATTCTTCCGTCGCTGAAAGAGCGGTTTTCCAGACCGAAAGATCCGGCCGTTCTTAAACAGGTTATTGAAAAAGAAAGAAGTGATATTGAAAAATATAAAGAGCAGACAAAGAAACAGGAAGAAAATCAGAAGTAACGGTATTTGCTTAAAAATATTTTTAACAGAGCTAGCTGCAAAATAAATTTCTTTCCGTAAATGAAATTTTATTCCGTTCCAACTTGTAGCCGATATTCTCTTCCTTCTTCTCTCTTTTATTTTTTGATTTGGAGGTCCTTCGGGATATGAAACTTAAATACCGTCTGATTCTTATAACTTTTTTAATAGTTCTTCTTATTTCGGTAACCTCGACTTTTATCTTCTATTCCCTGACCGGTCAGCTGATAAGCCAGCAGCAATCAAAGAATATTCTAAACTCTGCCAACGATTTCACTTTTGCTCTTCAGACGCGCCTGGCAAAAGCCGAAGAAGATTTTAAAGCCATTGCCCCCCTGATATATGATTTTAACAAGATCGACCTGGATTCCACGGCAATTGATTTTTGCTTCACACTCGTGAATGATTCTCTGATTAACAGCCGCGAACTGAAGTTCAAATCGAGATCATTTCTCAATATTAGATCATATTCGTTCAGACAGTTTTTTTCCGATAACCCGAATGTAATTCTGCGTTATAACCAGACGGCAGGAAAAAAGATAGTTTATTACGGCAATCAGATATCAACAGATTTTCTGGACGGAATATCAGAAAAAATCCGCGCTGAGGTTGCGCTGATGATAGATGATCTTCCCGTGGAAATTTCGAACGAAGATAAGAACCAGGTGAATTTAGCCGGTGTTATAAACGCGTCCCGCCATTTAAAGTTTAGAAATAATTTTGACATCTACTCAAGTGAGATGGAAAACGCGGATTTTGTAGCAGCGCTTTTCATTCCAAAACTGCTTATAACTCCCGGCGGGAAGATTAATTTCATTGTGTACAATGTGTTCAAAGAGGGTTATGAGTTTCGGTACACTCTCCGGCTGGTAATGCTTATTATTGTTTCTGCCGGAAGCGCAATAACATTTTTGATCGTAATCGGTTTTACAATGAAATTCAGAAAGCAGATTTCTCTGCTGAGCGAGGCTGCCGAAGTAACCGGAAAAGGGAATCTGGAACACAGAGTTGAGATTGTGACTAATGACGAACTCGGAGTCTTCGGCGGGACATTTAATAAGATGCTCGATGAACTTGCTCGGAACAAAAAAACGGAGAAAGAATATTCGGAATTTATTACTCTGATCAATCAGAATCCGACTATGAAAGAGATAGCTGACGCGTCTCTCGCAAAGATCATAAAATCGACCGGATTAACTTTCGGTGTTCTCTACATTGTGGAAAACGGCACGCTTCGCGCCATCTCTTCATTCGGCGTCAGTAAAAATTTAATTGAGACCGCTCAAAACAGCGATTTGTACAATAATGCCATCGAAAAGAAGGAAAAGATCGAATTTCATTTTACCGACAATTATCCGGAGATAAAAACGGGGATCACCTCCATCAAGATTAAATATCTCTCCATATTCCCTATTATTTACAGCAAAGATACGATCGCTATTCTTGAACTGGCGTCCGAATCCGCACCCGGTGAAAATGTTATGGGATATATAAATAATATTCAGGAACAGCTCGCAATTGGTTTAATAAATGCCAAGTCGTTTGAACAGCTTGAAAATTTTGTAGCCGAATTAAAAAAACTGAATGAAGATTATCAGAAGCAAAATCAACAGATAATTGAGCAGAATGAACAATTAAAGCATCTTCACGGCCAACTGAAGGAAAAAGCCGATGAACTGGAAAAACAGAGAACTAAAGCCGTTGAACTTACAAGAGTCAAATCCGATTTTCTCGCCAGCATGTCGCACGAATTACGGACGCCGCTTATCTCCATCCTCGGATTAACCGAACTGCTGATGAAGGATTCAATTGTCGTCCCGAGAACAAAAGAGAGGCTTAAAATCGTTCACCGCAACGGGACAAAACTCCTTGGTCTCATTAATAACATACTGGAATTTTCAAAATTTGAATCGGGTAAAATTGAGGTCAAGAGGGATAATTTTTTATTAAGCGGTCTTATTGATGAACTTACGCCGAATATTGGATATCTGACATCGGAGAAAAATCTGAAGTTTGATCTTGATATCGAAAACAACAATGATATTCTGATCAGCTCCGATAAATCAAAACTGGAACAGATTCTTCTTAATCTGATTGTCAATGCCGTAAAATTCACAGAGAGGGGCTCGGTTGGTCTATCGGTTAAGATACTAAACGGCAACGAACTCAGATTTGAAGTTACTGATACAGGAATCGGCATTGCGGATGAACATAGAAAAATAATTTTCAGCGAATTCCGGCAGGTCGACGGAAGCACCTCGAGAAAATACGGCGGTGCCGGCCTGGGCCTTGCTATCTGCAAAAAATATATTGAATTGATGGGGGGCGCACTGGCTCTTCAGAGTGAAGTGGGTAAAGGATCAAGATTTTCATTTTCGCTTCCGGATTCAGTTCTGGATGTTTTTGACTCCTCCGATCATAAATTCCTTTCAATTCAAGATGAGCCCGATGGGGAGAAGAACACAAAATCGATTCTTATAATCACTGCTCATATAGATTCTCTTAAACTAATCGGTGATTATCTGGCCTCGTATAATTTTAGAATCTTGTCTACATCTGGCTGCGAAGACGGAATGAAGACTGCGAAAGCCCGGATGCCCGCAGCCATAATTCTTGACCCCCTGATAAGCGATAAAAATGTATGGTCATTCATAGCAGAGTTGAAGAGCGATGCAGTTACCAAAAATATACCTGTAATTTTAACAATGATACTGGAAGAGAATAAGGTCGGGTGGCAACTGCCGGTTTTTGATTTTATCTCTTCGGATTATTCGGGAATTGACTCTGCGATGGAAAAAATAGAAGAGCATTATGATAATAAAATAAGGAAAATCGTTGCCCTTTCAGCATCATCGTCCGGCGATTTCGGAATAAAACCAGACTACCGGATTGAGCTGCTTATCATCAATTCAGAAGATAAAGTCAGAGAAAAAGTTGAATTGGAAAATCCGCAGCTCATAATACTCGAGATAGGATCATTTACCGGAAATATTTTTCAGATGATTTACGAACTATCATTGAACCGGCTTACAAAGAATATACCGGTAATACTGAAATTGCCCGCGGAATTTACAGGAGAGCTGATTGAGTCATTGGACTTAACATTGAAGGAGATTACGCTTAAAATAAAAGCCCATCCGATGGATCTGTTGAAAGTATTGCGGGACCGCCTCAAAATAGATGATGAAACTACAAATAAAAAGGTAAATCTGATTGAGGTATCAAGTCAGCCGGAACCGGCAGTTGATTCTGCGAAGCCCGGATTGCGCAGAAGTGGCTCTAAGCCTACAGTCCTTATTGTTGACGACGATAATGATGCTCTTTTTACGATTGGTGAATTTGTAAAAGAGATGAATTGCGATACGATATTCGCGCATAACGGTATGGAATGCCTGCTGATGCTTAATCATGTTGAGCCGGATTTAATTTTCCTCGATATTATGATGCCTCAAATGGACGGATTTGAGACGATAAAAAGAATCAGGGCTGAAAAAAGAATCTCTAAAATTCCAGTGGTTGCTCTGACCGCTTACGCGATGCTCGATAATAAAAGCATAATTGAAAATAACGGATTTGATGATTTGGTTACAAAGCCGATAAACTCACAAATCCTTGCTTCCAAGCTTGAAAAATTCCTAAAAGAGAAAGTCGAATAAAATTAAATGAAAAAGATTCTGATTATTGATGACTATCCCGACAATGTATTTCTGCTCCAGGACAGATTGGAACGGGAAGGATTTGAGATAATTACTGCCTATCATGGCGAGACCGGAATCCAAAAGGCAATAGCGGAGAAGCCTGATCTTATTCTACTCGATATTATGATGCCGGATATCTCCGGTTACGACGTTTGTAAAACATTGACCGCTCATCCGGAAACAAAATTAATACCGATCATTCTTCTTACAGCTCTTACGGAAGCTGACAGCATAAGAGAGGGACTGCTTGCGGGGGCGTTCGATTATATAAAAAAACCGTTCAACAAAATTGAATTGGTCGCGCGTATTAATTCGGCTCTGAGATTCAGCGATTCCAGCAAAATACTGCTTGAAATAGAGAAGATAAAAACTTACGCGGCTACAGTTGTTACAGCGAATCACGAAATCAAGCAGCCGCTCACTCTCATAAATCTTTCAACCGCCGCAATAAGGCGGGAACTTACAAAAACCGATTCCGACCATAATATAATTTTAAAACGGATCGAGTTTATAGAAAATGCGGCTAAGGAGATAATTAATGTGCTGGATAAACTGGGTTCTATAAAAAAACCGGTTATAACTCCGTATGTTAATAATCTGAATATGATTGATCTGAAGTCGGATGAAACCGGAAAATTACCCAATTAAATCGCGTATAAGCGCGAGCAATTCTTCAAAGTTATACGGTTTATTGATGATTCTGTCGGCCGCAATATTTTCATCCACGGATGTATCAAGCGGCGACCCTGTAGCGAGAATAACCGGCACTTTATAGTTCAATTCCGTTATCTCGTGAAGAAATTCAATTCCGTCCATGTCAGGCATTTTTCTGTCAATTATAAGAAGATCCGGCATTCTTACCTTCATTATCTCTGCGGCTTCCCGTCCATTTGAAGATGCTAAAACGGTGTAATTATATGATTGCAGAAGTTCTGTAAGTAGTTCGCGTAATATATCCTCATCTTCCGCTATCAAAATTGTCTTGGAATTATCACCTGATGCAACTTCAGCGGCCGGTGCTGATTTCAGTAGTATTCTGAATTCTGTGCCTTCTCCAACCGTACTTTTGAAAGACACCTCGCCGCCGTTGTCTTCAACTATTTTTTTTACGCTTGATAAGCCTATTCCGGATTCCGTTCTCTTTTTCTTAGTTGTGAATGATTCATCAAAAATCAACGGGATGTTGCTCCCCGGTATTCCCGAACCCGTATCTCTTATAATTAATTCGACAGAGGATGACTCGTTCATATTGGAGGTGATAATTGAAATTGTTCCTTTCACCGCAATAGATTCCACCGAATTGGTCACGAGATTTAAAACTACTCTGTAGTAATCAGAATATTTCCCGAAGATGAACTTTAAATTCGGATCGAGCTTTAGGCTGAATTCAATCTTACCTTTCTGCTGAATTGAAAAAGAGCGGACAGCATCTGAGATGATTGAGTTTAGATTAATCCTTCTCTCGCTTTTGTAGCGCTGTTGATTGCTAAAATTCTCCTCAATCATTTCGGACGCAAGATAAGTGCCCGCTTCAATACTGTTAAGAAGCGGCAAAATTTCCTGTGTTGCCGGGACTTTCCTTTTAAGAAGATCTATACTGTTTAATATTCGTGTAAAAATGTTATTCAAATCGTGGGCAAGATGTTTAGAGGAATTATCCGTAACCATTCTATTTGAGATTATACTTAATAATCTTTGAGTAAAGAGTTTTCTGACTTATATCCAAAGCTCTGGCAGTAACCTCGCGGTTCCAATTGTTCAGATCGAGCGCTCGTTTGATGTGGATCTTTTCCACCTCTTCCATGGACATAATTTTTCCGTCGTCCTTCACATAGTTGGAGAAATTAAAATCATCGGCGGGTACGTTCAGGTCTTTCGGCTGGATAGCTTCATTATCGGCAAAAATTATCGACCGTTCTATCATATGCTCCAGTTCCCTTACATTGCCCGGGAAATTATATCGCTGCAGCTCATTCTTGGCTTCCGGCGAGAGTTTTTTCAGGGAGCGGACCGGGGACTTTTTCTGTAAAAAATATTCCGCCAGAAGAAGGATGTCTCCGTTCCTATCTCGCAGGGGGGGAATTGTCAATGTAATTACATTCAGTCTGAATAAAAGATCGCGGCGGAAATTTTTTTTCTCCGCTTCCTCCATCAAATTTTTATTTGTAGCGCCTATAACTCTTACGGATGAAGTCAGATTTGTAATGCCGCCGACTCTTCTGAATTCGCCATTCTCAAGGAAGCGCAAGAGTTTCGGCTGAAGCGCCAGACTAAGTTCTCCGATCTCGTCAAGGAATAGAGATCCGCCGTTTGCAATTTCAACCAGACCCTGCTTAGATGTTTTTGCGTCAGTGAATGCCCCTTTTTCATATCCGAATAGTTCGCTCTCAATCAGCTGATCAGGCAGAGACGCGCAGTTAATAGCTACGAAAGGTTTGTCCGCACGGTTGGAATTTTTGTGTATGAATTCCGCGAATAATTCCTTGCCGGTACCAGTTTCTCCTTCGAGTAAAATATTTGAATCCGATTTTGCAGCCCGTTCTGCCAGTCTAAGAACACTTTTTACTTTTTCACTTTCGCCGATAATAGTATTCGGAGGTGTCTGGCTTATCTTTGAAGAAAGGATCTTGTTTTTGATTAGGAGGTCTTTATGTTCGAGCGCGCGTTCTATCGTGACACAGAGCTGACCAAATTCATATGGTTTTGTAATAAAATCATATGCTCCCTGTTTAATACAATCGATAGCGGTTCGGATATCTGATTTGGCCGTCAAAACAATCACCTGAAGTGAAGGATGATTATCCCGCACATAATTAAGGACCTTTTCGCCGTGAATTTCCCTCATTTCTAAGTCGAGGAGGAGAACGTCATAGTAGCGTTTTTTGAGGTTTTCTATGGCATCTTTGCCGTCATAAACAACATCCACCCCATAACCTTCATTCACTAACTCTTCTTTTAATAAATAACAGAGGGTTTCGTCGTCATCCGCAATAAGTATTTTAGAATCTTTCATCTCTGGTAAAAATTACTGGTATTTCAATATATGAAAAAATGACGAGAAAAATAATTATTGAAAACAATTACGAGCGCTTTGGAATTTAATTCGGAGAGGATTATATTTACGCCTCAATTTTAATGAGTTGGGCGCGTAGCTCAGTGGTAGAGCAACACCCTTTTAAGGTGAAGGTCGGTGGTTCGAGCCCACCCGTGCTCACGAAAGGCAATTATTAGATTTGAGTTTTTAGTTAATGATTTTGAATTATCCCGCATTTGCGGGATTTTTCATTTTAAATAAATACATGGGATGGGTGGGAAGCTATCCATCCTCTCAACAACCCGATCCAAGAAGAATAAGGTTTTTCATTAGGGATACATTTGTGTTGATTTGTTTAAATCGGGCAGAAAAAAGCCGCAATTTGATATAAACTGCGGCTTATATTACCAAACGGTTTATTCTATACGGATTACTGCATATTGTGATAAACTGACTGAACGTCATCATCCTCTTCAAGTGCTTCAA